>NZ_JTLD01000080.1:8536-25495 GCF_000798815.1 Alistipes sp. ZOR0009
CTGGTGCGGTAGCAGAACGATTAAGATTTGCTCATTTGGTAGTCAGGTGCCTCCCGAGTGTTGCTCAAACAGGTATTGAGATATGAGTATTGAGTACTGCGATTTGCGATGTGGGACTTTTTTTACTGATGGTTGATTTAAAGTTTTATATGGATATTTATGTCGCGGAATTTCTATTTGGGCTACTAATGCTATAGAAACGGATATTTCTCTAGCCGTAGTGAAGGTGGTGTTAGCCGCACCATCGCAGTTGAGGGTTGGCTTTGCAGGTGTCGCTGAACTTTGGTTCTGTTTGATATGGGTGGAGTAATTTCGAGATGGTGTAGTAGGCTACAGCCTACTTGGATAGACTCGGACGAGGCAGAGCCTCGTCCGAACGGAGAGGTTTTCCCCGTTAAGTTTTACAGGCGAGGGGTTACTCAATTATCGCCAGTTTTTTAATCATCAAATTGATTTCCATGTATTTTACAGTCGTATAGCATACATCCACAAGATATGGTCTTATATAATTCAGATGGTTTTATCTCTGGCGGATTAACTAATTTTTGTCCTAATTTCTTTATTGCTTCTATTTCACTATTTAACTTTTTTCCTTCAGTAGTTCTCTCTTCCTCTGAGTAATCTTCATATTCTTCATCTTCAATGTTATTCAACCTTGTTAGCCATGATTCTTTCTCTTGAATCGTTTTCTTTTCGATCTTACTATATTTTGAGTTGTTATACTTTAATAGCAAATAGCTAAACTCTGGGTATGACAGTAAATCAAAAGAGAAGGGGCTTTCCATTAGTAAGTCATAAGCCTGCTTCATGTCATTCTTTAAGTAGCACAGTTGGCTCAAGTCAGTACACGAAACCCAAGCTGTCGGGTGTTTATATGCTTCACTTAATTTAATCTCTTCTATAATCTTGGTTATGTCAGAATCTAGGCCAAGTTCTACGAGACATAGCGCTTTATTGAATTTTGATTCATTTTCTTTATCCATTATTGCAATAGCCCTTTCATATAAATGTATGGCTTTATGAGGATTTCCTAGATGGCTCTCACATACGGCTAAATTGTGAATAATTTCCACCATCTCCGTTTGGGACAAAGTCATTGCTTCTTGAAAGTACGACTTCGCTTTCTCATAGCTTCCTTTCATTAGATATGCATATCCAATCAAGTTGTATGGCATAAACGATTTTGGTTTTTTGTCTACAAATGGCTGTAATATTTCAATACCTAAATCGTAACCATACCAATCTGTAATTATTTGATATGCATAATTGTTTGAAGTCTTAATGGTTGGGTTAATTTCGTAAGCCTTCTCTAGTAATTCATCAACTTGGTTAAAGCTTTCTGCCTCACTGCAACTCGAGTAGCCTATTGCCAGCTTATTTATTAAATCCGTATCTGTTGGATTTTTAGAAAGGGTAATTTCAAGCTGCTTTATCTCTTCTATGCTATATTGTTGGTTCATATTTCAAAATTGGGGGTAACGTTTGGCTATATAGCGTGTTGGTATCCGTATTTATTAATTCCTTAATATCTTAAAATATTTCATGTTATACACAATTGTATCTCCAGCCTTTAGCTCCTTTCCGTTTAGAATGATATTATTGTAATGACAATCTTTGCAATCAATAACTTTGCATACTAGATTGTATCCACCTTTACGTTTATTTTTATTAGCTATTACACCTCTGATAATGCAATCAAAATCTTCACCACCTACACCATTTGAATATTGATGCAACGTTGTTCTGTCTGTTCCATCATATCTCCAAGACCCAGAATACGGAATCCTAATAGTATCACCTAACTTAATTCCCTTAAATGTATCTTTTATTTGTCTGTTTTTTGATTTATATACTTTATTAATGCTGTCAAGAACGGGTTTAGTTGGGGTGTTTACTTTAAAAGTTCTTTCGTAACAAATGTTGTTATTTTTAAAAAGTCCATTTTTTACAGCTTCAGAATGAAGGTTAGGTAAATTGTCAAATCTTTTCTTACGAAGTCTATCTACCTTCCTTAGGGTCATAAAGTCGTAAGTCGCATCGTACATCATTACCACTTCTACTGTATCACAATCTTTCTTCAATATAACTTCAGTCCACTCCATACCTACGTAGCAAAACAACAGTTTCTCAGTTTTTTGTGGAATACTAATTTTAAACCAACCATCTACATCTGTTTTTCCAAGGAGGCTGGTCTCTGAGTTTTTAATATCTAACATTGGTAGTGGTTCAAAATTCTCAGTAATCACCCTCCCATAAATAATTCGGTTTTGTCCATTGAGATTCAAACTTGAAGCTAGTATAGATATAATTATTATGGTAGCAATTCTCATGTTAGAGCGGTTTTTAATGTGGTTGTAATAGTTAGCAGTTTGGGCAACAAGTGCCTGCGGACTTCCGTTCTTTTAGCATGCGCTACGGCTGCTGCGGTGCAGTAAGTTTTCACATGCTACTTCACCTGCTTGTTGGCTATACCGTGTACTAGCGGGCGTTATTTCTCTTTTTAGTTATTTTATTGTTTGCATCGATATCAAGATAGCAATCCAATTCATAATTCTTTCTGTCATATTCCAAGTGTTTTACAATTGGACTTAAATTAAATACACTATCAAAGTAGGTATTACATAAAGGAGACTGTTCTGCTACAATTTTTATTTGTCGTATTAAAAATCCTTCATTTTCTATTTTTACAACTCTCCAATATGAGTTTCTATAAGTAAAGTCATCTCTATGACTTTGAAAGACTAACTTTTCATTTTCATTATTTATGTTTTTGTAAACGCCAACATCTATAAATTGCCTTTCATAATCGATTACCGTCCAAAATACAGAAACTATAAATACGAGAGTAAATAATATGCCCACTAATAGTAGCATCGGAAAATACTTATTATTTACTTTTCTTACCTTTATCTCAATAAGCCATATTACAATAATTAAAAGTAAAACGGTTATTATCCAAAGCGACAATGAACCATGAAGAAGTACTTCAAGAAAATCACTTCTAAATTCATACCTATTTCCATATACTGAATATGTATAGTTCCCTATTATTGAAAATAGTAACAGTATCAGAATTGCAATAGTAACTTTCTTCATTGTTCTTTTATTAATGCCGCTAACTCATTTATGTACACAACAAATCTGACTAATATCTCTTTTATATGGAGATATGTGTAACTCGGTGTGTTTATCCAATAGTGCTATAAACCAAAGCCTTCGAAGAGGGTGTGAACGAATTGCTACATAGTACTATGCTTATTTTAGGCGTACGTTATAAATAGGTTGGTAATATAGCATTTATTAGCTTTTGTTGTTTCATGCATATGATAAAAATGGGGGTGGAATAAAAAAGAGAGGAGGAGGGCTCTTTGCAAGGTGGGGCTTTGGTTAGCCGTATATGAGGAAGCATTGTTGGCTTAGTTCTTCTTGCTACTTTTTTGGCGCAAAAAAGGAATCGAAAAAATAGGACGGAAATTAACTCGCACCATCGGCTTATGGATGCTTGGTGGTTTGTGTTGCGGTGGTAGAACGATTAAGATTTGCTCATTTGGTAGTCTGGTGCCTCCCGAGTGTTACTAAAACAGGTATTGCGATATGAGATATGCGATATGAGTATTGAGTAGTGCGATTTGCGATATGCGATGTGGGACTTTTTTTACTGATGGTTGATCTAAAGTTTTATATGGATATTTATGTCGCGGAATTTCTATTTGGGATACTAATGCTGTAGAAACGGATAATTCTCTAGCAGTAATGAAGGTGGCGTTAGCCACACCATCTCCGTCGAAGGTTAGCTCCGCAAGCGTCGCTGAGCTTCGCTTCGCTACGGTTCTGTTTGAAGCGGGCGGAGCAACCACAACCTAGCGTAATGTGAATCCTGTCAGTGCGCGTGCTACGCCTTTTAGGTGGATTCGGCCCTACGCCGCAGCCTGCGAGTTAAGCCTCGATAGGATTTTCTTTGCTTCGTTTCTTTTTTCCTAAAAAGAAATGAAGAGAAAGAAACAATTTACAAGACAACAACCTACTATGCGCAACATAATTCTTGCCATTCCTTTTTTGGCGCAAAAAAGGAATCGAAAAAACATGGCAAGAATTAACTCGCACCGTCGGCTTATAGTTTCTTAAATCTTTGCATATCAATGGCAGAACGATTGACGTGTTCTCTATAGGTGATGACCGACCTTCCGAGCGTGCTCAAACAGAATTCTTGCCGTTGGTTGTGTGGCTGACGCCACGGGTGTTGACGGATGTGAGGTTTGGGGCTAGATTGGCCGTTGCTGCCGGATGAAGTTTGTTAAATAAAAAATGAAAAGAGGAAAATGGGAATGGGGATAGGGTCGCTATGGGATATGCGATGTGCGAAGTGAGGTTTTTGCCGAGACAATTTCTAACGTCTAGCATCTCTTTCGCTTCTAATGTTATCTCTTAGCCGATAAGGGAAGAGGGTATGGTATACGGTTCTGCGTCGTTGGCGTTTGTTGAGGTATGCTATAAGCATTGCCAAACGTTTCGGGTTGTGCCTAGAGGTGGTCTCCTCATAGTTTTTCCGCAAGCGTTAGTCCAGACTCCGCAATTTGCCATATTCGTTGCAGAACCGTATAGCTACGATTTAGCGGGTGTTGCCACTGCTAAACCTTACTTAAAAATCTCCTTGTACAATTTTTCGAGAGCGGCGCTATTGGCTTTGTTTACCTTTTGCATTTCCACCTTCATTTTAGCATCATTCTCCTTCCGGCTAGCCATCTCTTTGGGCCAGGTGCGACCGGGTTCTATATCGCGTAGAAAACGGGAGTTTACCATGTAGCTGAAATATACGTTTTGACCCGCTTTACCCACGTTTAGCGCATAGTCGAATGCGGTTAGCAGATCGTTGTAGCCGGTGGAGCCTGTGACGCTAAAGTCCGATTTTTGCAGGTTTTCGGCAACAACCTTTTCGTAGCTATGCCATACGTAGGTTTGCGCCCCACCATTAAACGAAAGCCTGTAGAATCCTTTCTTCCGGTTTAAGACGTCGCCAATGGCAAAGTTGTTGGGGTTTTGGTCGGTTGGAGCCGATAGCCTTGTGTCGTAGTTCGACTGGTTAACGCTGGCATAGTCGCCAAAGCTTACGCCGTCGTTCCAGAATCGGTACATCCGATCGAGCACAACCTCCGTTTGTGGGGCGACCTTTTCGATAAAGGAGACACCCAGAACATACTCCTCATGCGATCCCCAGGCTTTTGCTCCGCAATTTTGCAGCTCTTGGACGAAAAAGCATATCCACGAATTTTCGGTAAGCTTATACATCAAGCTGTTATAGGGTATTCGCGTATTTTTGAACATCTTCTTAATGGCTTTTTCCTCAAGCTGTACTAACCCTTTTTTGGCCGCAAGCTCCTTAACCTCATCTGGTCGGTAGCCTACCCAATCGCGTATCTCGGTAAGAATACACCTGTAGCTGGTTTTGGGGACATTACCCGGCGCATAGCAATAGTAGGTGCCGGGGCCATAATTCTTGCTCTTAAGGGTATAGCCCGGAACATCAGGCGCAAATCCGCAGGCAGGGATGGGGGCCAGATCGGGTTGAGGCTTATACAGCGTGAACGTGCTCTTGCCGTAGGTGACCTTCTTTTGAGCCTGTACGCCAACAAGCATTAAAATACAAATGGCCGTAAATGTAACTCTTAAATAGGTTGTCATCTGTTCTTTCTTCTTTTGAGGGTTTATTCTGTTTTGTATAATTAGCCTATTTGCTAGGATGATCTTGCCGTAGTTCGGCTCTGCGCCAATAAGGTGTCTCCCACGCCATATAGCGAAGGGACGGACGTTTGCAATTTTTGACCCGAAACATGCTGCTTCTTTTTATTCAACATCTGAGTTGGGTATGTCTTATTGTTTAATTGGCTGTAACATGGGGTGGCCGCTGTAATTATTCAAATTTTAGAGGTAATATCAATCCATATTTTTTGTCCAATATCTCACACCAACAAATTGGATAGTTATTCTGAATGCTACTAAAATCGTAGTTGATATATAATTTGCTGTCAATTATAAATTTAACGGGTATGTTGATGCCTATGTTTTTCAGTGTAAAGTAATCAATCTTTTTTACGTCTCCATTTTCTATCTTATTGCTTAGTTCGACCAGTATATTTTTGGAATCGGCTGTAAATAAGTTTTCAAGACTTTCAGAATCCATTCTTATATTTATTACTGTATCATTAACATATTCCATTTTAATTTTATTCTGTGCTGTCAATTTGAAATCGAAGATTCCTGCTGATTTTCGAACTGTTTTGTCTATTTCGAGTCTTTGTTTCTTTGTCAGCGAAGATTCCATTACTCGATTGTAACCGTCAATGAATGCATCTCTCTTTTCATCTATTATATCACCTGCACCAATATAGTAGGTGTCAAAGCCAAATTTGTGGTATATGCACTTTAAGCAGGTCGTCTCAAACATGTTAAGCGTTGTTAGGACTCTTTTTATACCTTTTCTTTTGTCATGTTTAGCTAAGTTATTGCCGAAAGATCTGGCTTCATTCTGAGTGTATTTTTTGTAATTAGTGATTGTTTTGTATGCTTCATCTACGGTCATGCCATTGTCTTTACCGCAATCTTTCTTTTGCGAGTATAAATCAGATACTAAAAGGCAAAATATGATAGCAAGTACTATTCTCATCTTTATTATAGTTGCCAACGGTTTGCGGATGAATGGCAGCCGCCTGCGGACTTTATCCATTTTATTTCATTAAGGGCTACTAAGGCTGGTGCGAACCTACTACGTTCTGCTTTGGCTACGGATTGGCGATGATGTAGGTTGCCGTGGGCTTACTCTATTCGTTTAAAATTTTCTTTACCTCATTTACTAGAACATCCATTTGGGGATAGTTTTGTAAGCTTAGCTTTTTTCCAAGAGCCTTAAGCTCTTCATCTAAATCGACAATTAGCTCTAACGGATCAATCTCATATCCAAACATATTTTGATCAAAGTTTGTCCCGACCATCAGGTTGTCGTTAGCCATGCCAATGCACCAGCTTTCGATAAACTCGTTTAACGGAATTTCGGTAGGCTCATATCCTTCCCACTCTTCCTTGGCACAGCCGCTTGCTAATGCTTTCTCCGACCAAAAACAGATTAGGCCTAGGGGCTCTTCATTTTCGTCCTCAAAATCGTTCGAGCTTGTGTTTGCAAATCCTTCTTCATTTTCAAGGCACCAGACAACTTCCGATTCACAAACTCGTTTAATAAATCCTTCGTGTCTTTGCTTTGTTACTATCGCATCTTGTAGCATTGTGCTATTTTTTAGTTTGCTATTAACGTTTGTCGGTTGGGCACTAAGTGCTTTTGTGCTTACTCACTATTGGCCTGCACTGCGGCTGCATTGGTGTCGTAAGCGTTTGCCTACCACTTAACCCGCTTGTTAGCTATGCAGGGGCTCCTTAACTGGTAAATATAGTTTTAAAGTTCTTTAAGAGCAAATGCTATAGTAGAAAGTTCAGTGGGTGGAAGCTGCTTATGCGTTCTTTGCTTCCAAAGGGCAAAGTCTTTACGGATGCTTTGAAAAAAGTGCCTACGAGTAAATATGTATGTGTCGTAGTGTGAGAGGTTTTTCTGTTAGAGTTAAATAGCAAGGGGGATTAGATTTGGGCTCTCTTTTTACAATGTTTTTGTAGCCAATTTTTATGAGCTAAGGTCTCTTAGGTTAGGTAGGGTTTATAGCTTGCGACAATTGGGGTATTGCATGTTGGTGGAGATGTTGGGGTGGGGCCCTGCGTTGGGCTACTGGAGGCCCGTAGCCTACCTATAGTGGGATCTTCCAGCTCGGGTCTTTCTTTAAAATGCTACCTTTGCGCCTTTCAACTTATCTGGTATGTATTTCCGTTACGATGAACCGCTTTTCCGTCCACCTGCCGAGGCTTACTCGGCCATAATCCAGGCCACCTTAGGCTGCTCGTGGAATCGCTGCGCCTTTTGCGATATGTACTCCTCCAAGAAGTTTAGGCCGCGTACCTTCGACGAGCTGAAACCCGAAATTGAGACGCTAGCGGCGATGTACCAGGGGGTAAAGAAGGTTTTTCTTGCCGATGGGAATGCCTTTGTGCTATCGGCCAATCGGCTACTACAGCTGCTGGAGGAGATCAATAGGTGCTTTGGGCGTGTTCAGCGGGTATCGTCGTACGCCTTACCTCGCGATATCCTAAGTAAAACGGACGATGAGCTCAAGAGCCTTCGAGCGAATGGCCTGAAGCTGCTGTACATCGGTGTCGAAACTGGCGATGATGAGCTTTTGAGGCTGATTGGTAAGGGTGAAACGGCTGACTCGACGGTTGAGGGGATTCTAAAGGCGCATAGCGCGGGTATCGAGACGTCTATAATGATAATTAACGGGCTTGGTGGGAAAAGGTATAGCCAGCAGCATGCGGTTAACTCGGCCAAGGTTATCAGCAGGGTAAACCCTAAGTTTCTCTCCACCTTAACGCTTAGCATGCCTTTGGGCGAGGACCATTTTAAGGAGAAGTTTCGGGGGGAGTTTATCCCGTTAACGGTTGTGGAGCTCTTTGAGGAGCTGCGAACCTTTATAAGCCTATCGGAGGTGGATGGCACCATTTACCGTAGCAACCACGTGTCGAATAACCTGAATCTTAGCGGAACGCTATCGAAGGATAAGGAGCAGCTGCTTGCGCAGCTTGACAGGGCAATTGCTTTGACTCCCCGAGGGATTTACCCTTCATCGCCATCGATGTTGTAGATGAGATATGAGTACTACGATTTGCGATATGAGATATGAGATATGCGATATGAGTAGTGAGATATGTGACTTTTCTGTTAAACCTAGGCGGTGCCTCTGTTTTTATTCTTAATGGTTTCCGATCGCACGGTGGTAGGCTAGAAGCCTTGGCTACTTAAACGTATCGAGGACGTTAAGTTTAGCAGTGGATGTGCGACTTTTTTGCTGATGTTTCTTTTCTTATAATGCTTCCTTGCCATTCCTTTTTTGGCGCAAAAAAGGAATCGAAAAAACATGGCGGAAATTAACTCGCACCATCGGCTTATAGATGCTTGTGGGGTTGTGGGGTGGCAGCAGAACGATTATAGTTTACTCGTTTGGTGAAGAGCTGCCTTCCGAGTGTTGCTCAGACAAATATTTTCGCCGTTGGATGTGTGGCTGACGCCACGGGTGTTGGCGGATGGGAGGGTGGTTTACTATTGTGACATTGCTGCCGGATGAAGGAAAGTGCTGCTTTTGGCGGATTTGTAGAGGGATAGGTACTTTGCGATATGAGTATTGAGTACTGCGATTTGCGATATGTGATATGCGACTTTTTTGCTGATGGTTATTTGCTTATAATGCTTCCTTGTATTCATATGCATATTCTAAAGCAGGAGGACTTCATGCTGGTATTAACTTTTACGTTACTTTTTTGGCGCAAAAAAATAACCAAAAAACATGGCGGAAATTAACTCGCACCATCGGCTTATAGTTGCTTGTGGGGTTGTGGGGTGGCAGCAGAACGATTATAGTTTACTCGTTTGGTGAAGAGCTGCCTTCCGAGTGTTGCTCAAACAAGAACCGTAGCACAGCGGAGCTCGGCGACCGTAAGGAGCCAATTTCCGCCGTTGATTGTGTGGCTGACGCCACGGGTGTTGGCGGATGGGATATTTGGGACTTTTATATGCGGCAGTGGCCGGAGGAGGTTTTTTATAAGAAAAGGGGGAAAATGATAGTGAGCAGGAGTGTTTAAGGGTGTGTATGCTTATGCGCTTGGTAATGAAGCAGGAATATAGCGCCTTTTTAGGGTATTATCTTGTTAAATAGCGGTCTTTGACCGCTATTTAACATCGTCAGCAGCTTATGCCGAGGAGAACCTTCGTTGAAGCGATGGTTAGCTGAGGCTTTCATTATTTGCAACTTGTGCAAAACCCTGCGGATTTTGATCGGTATCATTGGCTGGAATACCGAATATTTTAAATAGCAAAACAAGCGGCAAAAATGACAGTGCAAGCAACAGTACAAACACAACATCGAACAATATCCACAACGCAGAGCTCGTAATAGACATTGGATGTGATCCCTTATTGAGCACAATAGCATTCTTGCTAATATTGTAGCCATTATTTGTCAGCAACTTGTACGACTCATCACCAATAGTTGTGCCTGAGAATTTACCACTTATCTGAAATAACGAATCCTTAAAGTACTTATTGTTCTCGAGGTTGTGCTCGGTAATTTTGGTATCATGAATAATAACATGCGACACCAAATTTGAAGCTAATGCATTGGGACTATCATGAACTTGTTTTTCCGAATAAACAGGATAGTATATGCCCGAAAAAGTAGTATCGTTATTCTTAATTTTTGTTTCAACCAAATAGCAGTAGTTTTCGATACCAACAAATAGATCTGCGGGTAAATTTCCTAGTTTTTTCAGTAAAGAATCTGATTCATGTTGAGATGCTCTCTGCATAATTTTAAGTGGTTGTGCCTTATCAACAATAAAGTAAAGAGGTAACTTATTCAAGGGTGTCGTACAAATCTCTTCAATCGTTAACTTCTTCGGATTCTTAACTGAAACTCCAAACCAAAAGTCGGGTATAAAATTATTGAATAGTAGTCCAACAGCTATCATTCCAATAAAAGCCCGGCCAAGAAAACTTCTCTTTTTTAAAAAAAGCAAGATTGCTAAAATTGTTTTCTTCATGTTGTCAAATAATAAGTTTAAAATATTAGTTACTACAGTTCACCAAATCCAGCATTAGCATTCGGAGTTGGGCGAAGTCTGCTACTTCACCCGCTTGTTGGCTATATCGTATGTTGGCACCCGTAATTTATTTCCTCCACTTTTCAAATTCTAAATCTAAAATGAGTTTTAATTTGTCATAGTTCTCCCATGTATCTTTAATTGTAAAAAAGGCTTCTCCACTTACATCAAAGGTTTTTTCATAATCCTTAATGTAATGTCCTTTATCGAAATCAAAATAGACCATTGAGAAATTAAATCCTTCCTTATCTAGCATTTCACCAATTAATGTTCCGTCCCAATTCATGTAAATAGCACAAGGTGAAATCTTTCTTGTAGTTAGCTTCTCAATTTCAGATCCTGATTCTTTACTAAAAAAGCAACTCATAAGTCCGTTGTTAACAAGCCATGCCAAGAATAGACCTGTATGAATAAAAGCTTGCTCTTCATCAAGTCCAAATTTCTCAACCATTTCTGAATGAAATTTAGCTTTGTCAAATACGTATTTATTGTCTACTTCTTTTAGTTTTTTTTAAAGAGGTTCAAAAATCCCATCTGTTTTTCTTTAATATTATTGGTGCCAACACCTCAGTAATCGCAGCTAGCTGCGATTATATCCACTTTATACCGATCTTGGTTGTCGAAAAGTTGTCCGCATGTTTGCAGTAGGTAGACCTGTGTACTGCCAAGTATCCTTAGCAGGTTGTAATGAAGACATTGATTTCTACTATATAAGATTGGTAATGGTTACTCCTTGCCATGGTGCGTGCACGGCAAACTTTACTGCGGACAATTTAGTGTTTTTTCTTACTAATAGGATCTTTTTTGCAGTTGCTGCTGGGGCCTTTTTAATGAGAAATGAAAAGAGGGGATAGAGGTGCAGGGATTTGATATACTAATTACTTTTTTTTGGCAAAAAGTAGGGCGGGTATTATCTCGCACTGTTGGCTTATGGGTTCTCTATAGTTGATAGGCAATTTTCCAAAAGTTGTACATACAGATTCATATTTTCTGATAGCACTTTCTTGCCATTCCTTTTTTGGCGCAAAAAAGTAACCAAAAAACATGGCGGAAATTAACTCGCACCATCGGCTTATAGTTGCTTGTGGGGGTGTGGGGAGGCAGCAGAACGATTATAGTTTACTCGTTTGGTGAAGAGCTGCCTTCCGAGTGTTGCTCAAACATGTATTGCGATATGAGATATGAGATATGAGATATGAGATATGAGTATTGAGTAGTGCGATGTGCGATTTTTGCTGATGGTTGTTTTAAAGTTTTATATACAGCATTTGTGTCGCGCAATTTCTATTTGGGCTGCTAATGCAATAGAGGCAGATAGCTCTCTATCCGTAATGAAGGTGGAGTTTATCACACGATCCCTTCGAGGGTTGGCTCCGCAAGCGTCGCTGAGCTTCGCTTCGCTACGGTTCTGTTTGATACGGGTGGAGGAATCTCAAGATGGTGTAGTAGGCGAGAGCCTACTTGGATAAACACGAACGAGGCGTGCATCCTCGTCCGAACGGAGAGCAATCTTAAGATGGTATAGCCGGTTGTAAACTAACAGGATAGACTCGAACGAGGGGGCATCAAAGGTTTATAGAAAAGTGTTGTTGTAGAGGCACGACCCTAGAAGGGGCGAACATCGTACTAATATCCCTTGGCTTGACGGTTATGGGCTCTGCCTCGTTCGAACGGGGAATGGCTTGCGCCAGCTTAGAACATGGTGTTCTCAATTCTAATATGAAAAGAAGGGTGGTAAGCCCTTCCTTTAGATTCGTTTATCTTCATCTTGCTCCGTTTAGCGTCTACATCTGCTAACGTTGAGGTTAAGCGCAAATCCACTGATCCCCTTTATAATAAGCGTATAGCACCCTAGGATTTCTGCATTTGCTGCTCGAAGGTGATCTCGAAGAACTCGGTAGGACGGGTGACCGCTACGAGCACCGTTACCCGTAAGATGCCTTCGAGGATGTCTTCGGGAGTCATTGTTTCACCCAGACCCACATGGACGCTAAAGGCGTCGTCGGGAGTTGAACCGGCTAGCCCCCCTCTCTTCCAGATGCTTGTAAGGAAGCTGGAGATCATGCTTTTGACCGTAACCCAGGTGTTGGCAGTGTTGGGCTCAAAGACGTAGGCCTTGCAGGCTGTTTTTATCGACTCTTCAAGCATAATCATGGTGCGGCGAACGTTGATGTAACGCCAGTCGAGCGAGTTGCCGTCGAGCGTACGAGCGCCCCATACAAGGGTGCCTTCGCCTGTAAAGGTACGGATAGCGTTGACTGACTTGCCGCTAAGCGAAACGTTTAGCTCTTCCTGCTCTTCGTTGGTGATGTTGACGGTGGGCGCGGTCACTGCGCTGATGCTTACGTTTGCCGGGGCCTTCCAAACGCCTCTTGTAGTATCGACCATCGAGTAAATACCGGCCATTGCAGCACCTGGGGGCATCAGGTTCTGCTTTCGTTTCATGGCGCCAACCATCGTGTTGAATGTGGGGCTTATGGTTGCTAGGGCCTTATTTAGCTGGATTTTCTCAGCTGTTGGAAGGTCGTCCTTCCCAATCTGGTTAATTTTAGCCTTAATGTCTGCTTTTTTGGCTTCATCCATTCCCTTTCCTTCAGGAATTAGCTCGGCAGCAAGAATACGCTGGAGCACATCCTTACTGGCAATGTTAAGGTAGCTCAAATCTCTATCCTGTACTATAGAGCAGTTGACCCAAGGATAGTAGGCGGCTCCCCAATCGAGGAAGTTTATCCCAATTTTATCCCTGAAATCAAGCACCCTATCACCCGATGGATCTACCCGGCTTTTATAGCCCTCGTAGATGTCGAGGATGGCAAAGCGGTTTTTCATTTTACTGCCGCAGTGGCAGAGCATTGCCTTCTGTACGTTGGCGCAGCTATCGGCATCGGACAGCAGCACTGTTTCGGGAATTACCAGCAGAGTGGGCTCCTGCTCGTGGGCTAGCGCTTCAATACCGGCAATCAGCCGATCGGCCTTAATGGCGGTTTGGTAGTCGCCCACAGAAACAACATAGCAAGGCCCCCCGCCGTTGGCGTAGAACATCATCATGCTATGGTAAAGAAGGTATTTGCCTGATTCCTGCTGCAATCCGTAGCCTTTACCGTTTAGAACAAAATCGGGTGATTCGGGTGATTCAAGTATTGAAAACGACGAAGCGGGAGCGGCACCAAAGTAGGTTTGGAATTCGGCCATTGAGGTAACCCTCCGTGGCCTGTTTAGCAACGGCTTGTCTCCGTTGATTGCCATCTCGGTATGGCCAATAAAAGCGGGGATGGCGGTAGCCACTTCGATAGCTGAGTTGGGGAAGGCATTTTTTTCTTGGATGTAAACACCGGGAGTTTTCATTTTGCTTGTAGATTTAATATTTGTAGAGGTCTGTATTTTTTTGTGCGGTAATTTTGTCGTTAAGGCTGCCTTACTCTAAGGTATGGCTATCGGTTAGGGGTTATTCTTTTGGTCTTTCCGGTTGTTTCGCTTAAACCACCCGCTGATGGTTGTATGGTTAACGCGGTGGCTATTTCCAAACTGCTTTTTCTAGCTTTTTCCCGTACTAGGTTTGGCTACTATTTTGAGTATAAAGTTTTCGCTGTACCTTTTAATAATAAAAACCTATGAGCAAACCCGTACGTACAGTGGTGTGAGAGGTTCTCCCCGTCAGTGCTTGCTGGCGGGGCTGGCTAGTTGATTGGCAGCCATTTTTATTTCGAGAAAATTGTTCGGTTTTTGTTTTTTATAGATCAAGTTCAATAGTTTGAAATTATACCATTTTAAAATTTAGAAATCTAATATACACCTTCTTTTTCTCTTATCGTGCCATCGAATAACCCTGTATCATTCTTTTGTATAAGAATCTTGTTGAAATTGGGTTTTCCCACTTGTATTTGGCCATTAGAAAAAACATAGAGAAAAACATTCTTGAGAGTTTTTTTCCAAACTTCTTTACCAGACATATCCACAATAGTCACTTTCACTTTGTATATATCTGAAAAGAAGTAATCTGGCGATATGGATTTCAGAGTTATTTTAACATATTCGTATTCTTTTCCCTCAATATCCATTTTTGATACATTGCGCATAATTTCAGTATCAGTCAATGGCTTGGCTGTTTCTTGAGAAAAAATATTTGTAGTCAAGTTAAAAAACAGAAGGATCAGTAAAATTCTTAGTTTCATAAAAAAAGATTTTGTTGTCAACGTTTCTATTTTCGTTTCAATTACAAATTGATACTTTATCGTTCGTGTTAGAGTTGCTTGTTAAGGGATTATCCCTAAAATGGCAGTTAACCGTTGAGTGTATGAGTAGTGGCGAATTTCGGAACTATTCATTATCAAACCGAGACAATGTTGAAGCGAGCTACAAGCCTTGAAAATAATACAATCCCAGCCAATACTTATACACATTGTGTGTGCCTTCAATTGTAAATATAGATTTAATGTTGTTTAAGACCAAAAGGTTTTGAAGAAAAGTACAGAGGGTGAAAGTCTCTTATGCGAGGGGGCGTGCCCGAATGGAGAAACCCTTGCGACCGCGGGGAGCAGTAAGTCTTAGCTGAAAAGGAAGAACCTCTTCCTGCAGGGTGTAGTGCTAGGCATGGCCTACCAGTGGAGTAGAACGCGAATGGGTGGCTGGGCGGTTGCCCAAAGCCCTATCTTAGGTACGATAATTACCTTAGAACGCTTACGTAAAAGGGGGGAGGCTATGCTTACGCACTACGAAAAGGTTGCTCCTCATCTTAACGAACCGCTGTATACGCGACTCTTACGTACAGTGGTGTGAGAGGTTCTCCCCGTCAGTGCTTACTGGCGGGGCTGCCTACTCGATTATGGGCAGTTTTTAATATCTTGTTATTCTATGTAAATTTAATTCATTCAGATATTTTGAATGATTATTTGGGTCATAATCAACTATGTCTAATTTATAGTCTGTAGCACTAATGAATGATTCCTTTAATGGTATACTTAATTTAGAGCAGTATTTATATATTTCCTTTTTTACTGACTTTTCAACTTGGCACCCCATAGTGACTGATTTTATAATATTATAGTCGATTTTCAAAAAGGACATTTGCAAACCGTTAACCTGCTTCATTTCAGTCCAATCCAAAGGTAGTATTAATCTATACTCATCTTCATATTCCCATTCTTTGGATTTAACTAGCCAAGACTCAGTATCTTTGATTAAATCACGGGTATCAAAAATCAAAGGTCTTTTTTCTGTATACTTTACTTTTTTTAAAACACCTACATTTGCATAAATATCTTTATAGTCATAACCATTTATCTCTTCAAAAAATGGTGATTCACGATCGTTATATTGACCATTAAAAAAACGTGAATTTGCATCAAATTCTACACATATTCCTTCATGGTTATTGCCATAATGAGACCACATTAGCAAGTTATCTACTTTTGAGGTAAAACAAATAACTCCAAGACTTGCTCTCACTCCAGCCATTGTATCAATGTAATTGTAATTGTAAGATTCCCATTCATTTGGGTAGTTTTCTAATCTATAATTTATGTATTCTTGATCTAATGTTAATAATTCATATCCAGGAATCATTTCAAAAGGGTCATTAAACTCACCGAATCTCGATAATTTCAAAAGAAATCCTTCAAAAAATTCCTTTCTGAACTTCATATACTTAAAAATGGAATTCATAATAAATTATCTATACTCTTAATTGCGTACAACATTTCTGTAATCGCTGCTAGCTGCGATTATTTCCGCATTACCTGCAGCTCCCACTAGGTAGGACACTGCTTCGAAGGTAGCCAAAATCTGGCAACGTTAAACAGTGTTATGTGTTTTTTTGTGTAGTCAATGTGCCCTTTAGGTGTCGTGTACTTAAACGTTTGGAAAATGGTAGTCTATCTGCTGGGAGTAGAACCAGAAATGGCGTACGTGTGGTGTCCTACCCGAACCGAGCACATGCCCCCCAAAAAAAGTATACTTTGTGAATAATGGGTGGTTGCTGATTGTTTTGCTGGATAGATATTTCTTGTTGCTACTTTTTTGGCGCAAAAAATAGGAGGGGGAACTCGTACTGTTGGTTTATGGGTTCTTGAGGCTTTAGGGGAGGATGGTAGAGCTATTTAGACTTTAGCGAACTCCTGTTATTCATATGTATATGCTAATGTAGGCGGACTTCATGCTGGTATTAACTTTTACGTTACTTTTTTGGCGCAAAAAAGTAACCAAAAAACATGGCGGAAA
>NZ_JTLD01000080.1:25505-31071 GCF_000798815.1 Alistipes sp. ZOR0009
GCCTTGGAGTTTTGGGGTACGGTAGTAGAACGATTAAGATTTGCTCATTTGGGAATCAGGTGCCTTCCGAGTGTTGCTCAGACAAATATTTTCGCCGTTGGATGTGTGGCTTCGACACGGGTGTTGGCGGATGGGAGGGTGGTTTACTATTGTGACATTGCTGCCGGATGAAGGAAAGTGCTGCTGTTGGCGGATTTGTAGAGGGATAGGAACTTTGCGATATGAGTATTGAGTAGTGCGATTTGCGATATGCGACTTTTTGCTGATGGTTCTTTGGTTATAATGCTTTCTTGCATTCATATGCATATTCATGAAGCAGGAGTACTTCATGTTTGTATTAACTTTTACGTTACTTTTTTGGCGCAAAAAAGTAACCAAAAAACATGGCGGAAATTAACTCGCACCATCATCTTATAGATGCTTGTGGGGTTGTGGGGTGGCAGCAGAACGATTATAGTTTACTCGTTTGGAGAAGAGCTGCCTTCCGAGTGTTGCTCAAACATGGATTTCCGCCGTTGGTTGTGTGGCTGACGCCACGGGTGTTGGCGGATGGGGAGGGCGATTTTCTAATTTGTCGTAGTGGTCGGATTAAGGAAAGCGCTGCTGTTGGCGGATTTGTAGAGGGATAGGAACTTTGCGATATGAGTATTGAGTAGTGCGATTTGCGATATGCGACTTTTTGCTGATGGTTGTTTTAAAGTTTTATATGCAGCATTTGTGTCGCGCAATTTCTACTTCGGCTGCTAATGCTATAGAATTAGATAATTCTCTATCCGTAATGAAAGTGGCGTTAGCCATACCATCCCCGTTAAGGGGTAGCTCCGCTTCGCTACGGTTCTGTTTGAAGCGGGCGGAGTAACCATAAGATGGAATAAAGCGGATAGGCGTGGTGCTACCCATCCGCATATCCGTTTAGGCTCTTGTGGCGAGGTTACCGTTTTTCGATAGTGTAGTCGCCGTTGTCGAGCTTAACGATTTTCCAGCCATCGTTAAGGGTGATGGTCCAAAACTCCGAGGTGCCAGAGGTGGGGGCATCGAGTATCACGCTTGTCCAGTTTGGTGTAATCAGTCCGCCCTTTTCGGTGGATAGGCGGCCCCACTCCCCAAAGCAGTTGAGCTCCTTGTATATGGTTCCGTGGCTTCCCCAAGGTATAACGCCGTGAGGGTTGAAGGATATTTGGGTGATCTTCATTGGGATAACCAGCTTGGCGCCTTTTACGAACCTTTTTTTGCATTCCTTCAAAAAGTTTTGTCGCTCGTTTTCGTAGGCGGTCTCCTTTTTTATCAGGTTGTACTTGTCGTAGGTAAGCTTTAGGCGTTCAACCTTCCCCTTTGCAGCGACAGGAGTTGTTCCAATGGATTTGGCCAGCAGCAGACCAAAATCGTCGTTCTTGGTCAGGCCTTTTGTCCAGCCCGGCTGTAGCTTATCCAAAATATAGCCGTACAGCGCCCCGCTGGTATAGGCAAACGACATCAGCAGGTTATGCCCTTCGAGTGCCGAGGTTACCATCTTTTTTAGGTTGCTCACGCACTCGGCCTCGTTGGCGCCCGAGAGCCGTTGCCCTGTATATTCGGCGAGCCCCTCGTGCATCTCAAAGACTGATTCTTTTTTCGAAGCGTCGAAGCGAGCCTGCCTGTAGAATCGGAACATCAGGGCATTGGCCAGATGGGACGTGTCGATATGGTTGGGCTGTATCGCTTCCGAGAGTGCCAACCACTCCATTTTTAGGAGCAGACGTCCCTCCAGCTCGGCCAAATGGCCGTTCTTCGATCCGCACGAGGGGAATCCTAGTGCCTGCTGCTTGCTGTGCCAGCTTTCGTGCATAATCAGCCTGTTGCGTTCTGCGGGATTATTGCTCAGCGCCTGCCAGATAACCATTGTCCAAGTTGTTCCATTCCACCTTACCGAGGTGTTGGCAATGGGTAGCGAATCGGGGTAGCTGCCGCAGTAAAGTCCACCTGCAAGCGTAAGGCTCTGGAGCGAGTCGTTGCTGTTGGCCACCACCTCGCGGGTGTTCTGGTCTACAAATAGTATTGGGCCATCAAGGCTAGCGCCCCAGGTGCTGCCAGCATCTTTTTGGCAAATCTGCTTAGCCTCCTCAAAGTACTGCTTGGCTTTTTGGTGGTCGATGCCACGTTGCTGCGCCAGTAGCGGCGATACCCAAAGGAGGAAAATGGAAATGGACAGTATTCTCATCGCGGTAAATTTTAGTAGGTTGGTGAGGCTGACAAAATATGGGTATCAACGTATCGCTAGCGGTTAATCCACCTTACCGTAAGCGGTGGTGCATTTCGTAGTAGCTGATACTTGTGTCGCCATATCTTTAGGGACAGCCTCCGTTGCCCTGTTTTTCTTCTTACAAAGCTACCATCTATCGCTCAGGACTTCTGTTAACGGAGAGATAATGCAGTGTTAACCCCCTTGTAAGGGCAAATAATTGCTATATCTTCGCAACAACCGTTGGCGAGATTTAGGTTAAACTGGTGGGAGCAATATCACTAAGGGATGAAAAGAAACGATGTAGAAAACCGTAAAGTACGAATAGGAACCATAAAGGTGATTCTGATTGCCATCCCCATTTTTGTAGCGGGAATTCTTTTCTTGTTCCTGAAAAAGGCCTACGACAACGAACTGGATAGGTTTTCGACTATAGGAAACATGGCCGTTAGCAACGCCTTTTTTAGCACCGCAACGGCATCCCAAAATATATCGTCGGTAACCAAGCAGGTAAGGAGCCATGTCGAGCTGAGCAAGCGGCTTACACCTAGCGAGATGGCGTTCGTAAAAACGCTTCTGAAGAGCACGTTAAACGATTTCAGTAAAGTAGACTCGGTCGTTCAGTCGTCGCTTAGGCAAAGGGGGGTGGGCGTATCGTATGGCTATCGTTTTTTTGTTGATACCTATAAAGTTAAGGCTGATTCTGGCTATGCAACGCTGGTTGGTAGGGGCGGATTTACCAATCGGCTGCTGCTGTACGCTAACGGAAAACCTATTACCACGCCTTTGCAGAACTCCTTCTACCTTTTCTCTCAGGATAGCTACATCTGCATTGTCTTGGAGTCGGAGTTTATTGGGACTACCAGATATCTCCTTTCCCAAATGGTTTACGACTTGATACTTTCGCTAATCCTACTGCTCGTTGCTATAGCCGTGGTGATTATCGTTTTTAGGGTCTTAAAGTACCAAAGTCAGCTGCTGGAAATGAAAACCGATTTTGTGAATAACGTAACCCACGAATTCAACACCCCGTTAAGCACCATTATGATCTCAACCAATGCGCTCTCTACAAGGCAGGTTAGCGAGTCGCCTATCATGGTGTTGAAGCAGGCTGAGATGATTAAAAAGCAGAGCTATAGACTTCAAAAAATGCTCGATAACGTGGTGTTCCTTTCCGATTTCACCACCTCCAATACCCACCTTGCGGTGCAGCCAACCGATATGGAGCTATTCATTTACGAGTGCATGGCCAAGTATCAGCATCAGGAGAACCTGCACATCAGCATAACCACCAAGGGCAATAAAGTTCCGGTGCTGATTGATGAATTTTACTTTACTTCCGTTTTTAATAATCTGGTAGATAATTCGATAAAGTACTGTAACAAAACGCCTGTTTGTATCGACGTAGCCATCGAAACAGGAACTAAGCGGATGCAGATACGATTTGCCGACAACGGAGATGGGTTGAACCCCAGGTATCGTAACCGAATTTTTGCCAAGTTCGTGAGGCTTAATTCCGACAAGGGTAACACTAAAGGCGTTGGCCTAGGGCTCTACCTGGTACGGAAGGTGGTAGCTGCTCACGGCGGAACTGTTACCCTTGATAGGAATTCGGCAACCACCTGCTTTATAGTAACCCTTCCAATTCAGCAGCAATGAGTAGCAGCAAAATAAGCATACTGTTTGTAGAGGACGACCCCGATTTGGGCAACGTGCTAACCCTCTACCTCCACATGAATGGTTTTGAGGTAAGCCATTTCGAAAATGGGCGTGATGCCATTAAGGCCTTAAGTTCGTTAACTCCCGATATCTGCCTGCTCGATGTGAACATCCCCGAGATAGACGGGTTTGAGCTTGCCCAGCAGATAAAGGGCAAGCGTGCCATCCCCTTTATCTTTTTAACCGCCCGCAAGCAAAAGGAGGATCGGCTAAAGGGGCTGCAGCTCGGTGCCGACGACTACATCACCAAACCCTTCGAAGCCGACGAGCTGGTGCTGCGCATCAAGAATATCCTTTCGCGAACCAAGCGAGTAGACCACGCCGATCTTTGGATTGGCACCTACAGGCTCTCCACCCTAAATATGACCTTAACACGCAACGACCAGATCTTTTCGCTAACGGCAAGGGAGACTGAATTTCTGGCATACCTAGCCAAACGGAAAAACGAGCTTATAAAAAAGCAGGAGCTGCTGGAGGAACTCTGGGGCGAGAACGACTACTTCTTAGGTCGCAGCATGGACGTATTTTTAACCAGAATCCGTAAGTACCTTAAAGACGATCCCACCATAACGTTTGAGAACGTTAGAGGTGTCGGTTTTCGTTTTCAGGTGGGCTAGCCCATTACAAGGCAGCTACGATCTTGCTTTTTATCTATTGGAAAAAGGACGGCTGATGGGGTGTAGGTAGTTAGCCTTTTTTGCTGATATTAGAATTTAACACCTCTGATCCAAATCGTTAATGCTCCTATTCGGCCATCTCTTTAGGGCTCTCTTGGTAGTTAATATGCGCATACTTGTTGCACAGGCTAATTAGTTCATCGTTAGATTGCTTGCCGCAATTCTTTAGCGATAAAAAAATCTTTTTATCCTCGTAGTAGCGAAGTATCGAAAATAGGTCGTGAAGCCCACCATACCTGCAAGCATTTGTTGCCCGTACGCTGAGCTTTTCAAGCACTGCAAGCTCATTTATGCCGATGTTTTCTGTAATGCTGTCCATCATCAAGCGTATCAAAAAGTTGGTTGACAAATATTTTTTTACCCAATCGATTCCTTTAGTGTTTGTTCGCCGCCTTTCCTTTGTAAGGGAAAATCAAGTTTGCTATAGCCTGTACGCGTGCAGAGCGTTGATCGTTAGCCTCATTTGTCTGTGGGTCTAACGCCTTTAAAATGCACTTTCTCATAGCTAATGCAGCATCGGCGCATTTTTGGTTTGCTGTTGTTCGTTTTGTGAGGCTTACAGCCTGCTGTCATTTTCTGTAGCATATCCCTATAGGCGAGGCTTATGGAGATGCGGCAAATTTGTATTCGCTGGTAAATTAACAAATATTTTATAACTTGATTCGGGTTAAATGTTAAAACAAACTTTGCTCGTTGTAATTTTAAAATTTACAAGTAACGCCAGTTCGGCACTAAGCATGCTATTGTCTTGATTCCTTAAATTGGCTGTAGCTCATGTTTATTCGAGGATTAAAAGGTTTGTAAGCGGGGAAAGTCATGTTAGTTTTGCCAAAACCAGCACGGTTATCTCTTAAGTTGGCGTAGTTTTACTAAAACCAGCTCAGTTTTGTCTTAACTCGATGTAGATTTGCTAAAACTGGAATGGTTGCGCCTTAACTCAGCGTAGTTTTGC
>NZ_JTLD01000081.1 GCF_000798815.1 Alistipes sp. ZOR0009
CTCCATCTGCTCCACCACCTCGGCAAAGCGCTCCTTTAACGGTAAGAGGTACGCTGCCAGCTCCTCCTTCGTGGTGCGAGGGGTGTACTTAAAGTCCTCTTCGGTATCATCAAAACTGATTGTATCTACAGTTTTAAACACTTCTTTTTGAGAGTACCTGTAAAGCAGCTCCTCAACTGGATTGATGCGAACTATTGCCCCATAACTAACCGTATCGCTTTCAACAATAAAATATATGCTTTGATATCCTTCATCATTACACCTATAGATGGCAAAAGTTCCCGTGCCAAAAAACGTTCCTACCCTAAAGCCATGCTGCTTGGCCAAGGGGGCAAGCTCCTCCTTTATCCACTTCTTCATGGCTGTTTTTCCCGTATTTTCCATATCCGCTACTTTTTAGGTTTGTTAAATCTACTCACATCCACATCCGAGATGGTAAATCCGCCATTGGATGAGCCATGGTCGCTTACCTTCTTTACCTGGTTGGGTTTTACAATTAGATCATCTCCACTTTTTATTTTACCTGCTCCTTTTATATTTTTTATTGACTTAATCGTTAGTTTTCCCTCTTTCGCAACCTTGCCCCAACCCCCCGCTCGCCGTAGTCTATATCTGCGCACTAGGCTGGGCAAAGATTAGCTTTGCTGAGCTCGCACTTCGTGCTCGGTTGCGACTCCGACCTTGCTAAGCACCAGCCTCCCGACTACTATTCAAATGTAGCAAAAAAGCAAAGCGCAGCCGTGGCTGGTAGCGACAGCATTCTGCTATTTTCTTCCCGCTACTTTTTTGGCACAAAAAAGTAGCACAAAAAACAGGGCGAAAATTAACTCGCACCGTCCGCTTATAGGTGCTTAGATTTTTGGAGAAAAGTAGCAGAACGATTCCGGTTTATGATTTTGGTTAAGGACGACCTGCCGAGCGTTGCTCAAACAAATATTTTCGCCGTTGGCTGTGTGGCTAACGCCACAATTGTTTACGGA
>NZ_JTLD01000082.1 GCF_000798815.1 Alistipes sp. ZOR0009
GCGAGTTAATTTTCGCCCTGTTTTTTGTGCTACTTTTTTGCGCCAAAAAAGTAGCGGGAAGAAATCAGCTAAATGCTGTCGCAGTCAGCCACAGCTGCGCTTTGCTTTTTTGCTACTTTTGGATGGCGGGCAGGTGGCTGGTGCTTAGCAAGGACGAAGACACAACCCAGCATCTCCTTCCTCTCTCAAAAAAGAGCAGCAAGCAGCTTTTTTCAAAAAGGCATTACTGTTAACTAAACTAAACAAAACAGGAGGTGACAACCAGCTGCCAAGCGGTAGCTAAAATGGTAGCGGTGTACCCACCCAAAAATGGAGCTAAGCGCCATTTAACACAACGACAAAAGCATTAATATACAGAATACCAGTACTTACAGCTCAAAAATAAGCCTCTACAAGACAAAAAGAAAGGGCTACAAGCCAAAAAGTTTTTGGTTCATTAACATATTTAGGCTTGAATTAAGGAATGTGAGCCTATTTTTAGGGCTAGAATGGCAAAAATGAGCGACACTATGGCCAAAATATGCAGCACTATGCCCGAAATTTCGAACGCTGCGCCTAAAATATGAGACGCTGTGCCTAAAATAAGCGACAGTAGTGCTTGTTTGAGCGAAAGAATGCCTTGCATGAGCGAAAAAAAGGGCTGC
>NZ_JTLD01000083.1 GCF_000798815.1 Alistipes sp. ZOR0009
TGCGGAAGTAGCTCAGTTGGTAGAGCATCAGCCTTCCAAGCTGAGGGTCGCGAGTTCGAATCTCGTCTTCCGCTCTAAAACCTTCGAATACCACGAAGGTCTTTTTTTTGCAAAAGTTTGCCGATGTAGCTCAGGGGTAGAGTACTTCCTTGGTAAGGAAGGGGTCACGAGTTCAATTCTCGTCATCGGCTCAAATCCTTTTAAGTTCTGCATTATCGCTCTTTTAAAGGTAAATTGCCGGTGTAGCTCAGTTGGCCAGAGCAGCTGATTTGTAATCAGCTGGTCGGGGGTTCGAATCCCTCCACCG
>NZ_JTLD01000084.1 GCF_000798815.1 Alistipes sp. ZOR0009
GCACAGGGAGGTTGGTGTCATCGTCGTAGTAAACGCTGCGGTAGGTAAGGTTGGCGTACACCTCCCGCACAAAAGGCAGGTTGTCCGAGAGCATCGCATACCCTATGGAGTGAATGTCGTAGTCGAACATCCGATCCTGAAACTTTTGAACCTGAAAGGCATCCAGCAGCCCGCAGGCGTAGAAATGCTGTTTGGCCTTTTGGATATCGTGCTCTTCAAAGTAAGCATAAATGGCGTACATCTTATTTTTACTTTTCAAACTACTCGACAAATGTTCTAAGTCTGAATTAATGTATTTGGCAAGAATTTTTGTCTCTTGCATCTTTTCATTTTCAACAACTTCTTTAAGCGTTAACATATATCCATTTCTTAAAATTCATTTGAAAGTTTTACAAAGTATCCCGAGCCATCACTTTTATCTATAGCAAAGACATAACGTTCAACAAGTTTTTGGTTCTTTCTTAGCGTATTAGATAAATCTTTATGTATACCCCTCGCTCGCCGTAGTCTACATCAGCGCACTAGGCTGGGCGAAGATTAGCTTCGCTGAGCTCGCACTTCGTGCTCGGTTGCGTCTTCGTCCTTGCTAAGCACCAGCCACCCTACCGCCATCCAAATGTAGCAAAAAAGCAAAGCGCAGCTGTGGGTGGTAGCAACGGCATTTAGCTGATTGGTTCCCGCTACTTTTTTGGCGCAAAAAAGTAGCACAAAAAACAGGGCGGAAATTAACTCGCACCGTCGGCTTATAGGTGCTTAGCTCTTTGGGGAACGGTAGCAGAACGATTCCCGTTTACGATTTTGGTTAGGTACGACCTGCCGAGCGTTGCTCAAACAAGGGATTTTCGCCGTTGGCTGTGTGGCTAACGCCACAATTGTTTACGGATGGGAGCTTAGCGACTTTTTGTACAATAGTGGCCGAAGGTAGCTGGTGCTTCTTTTAGCAACGACGCGTGTAAAGCTTCCTCTAAGCTGCTAACATCCATATCAGGCAAACTTT
>NZ_JTLD01000085.1 GCF_000798815.1 Alistipes sp. ZOR0009
GTCTGATACGGGGAAAGTGTTAAGAAACCTCGAAGTGCATTTTGCCAAACTGGCAGTATAAAAAACAAAGCGCAGCTGTGGTGGCTGCGCTGGTGTTATGGCGAATCTTATAGCTAGATAATGTACTGACTCCCGCTTACTGCTGCTTGTAGTGCTCTATCACGTTTTCGCATACAGCCATTATTGCTGAATAATCTTCGCCTTCTTCAATATACTTCTTATACATTGCTAGAGCATTTTGGCAAAGAGTGTCGTACAGCGGAGAGCCGCACAGCTGCGCTACCACCATCATCTTTATATACTTGTACGGCCCCCAAAAGTAGCGATTACGCTCATCGAGCGTATCCAAACTCATCCACAGGTCGAGCACGTGCTGCGGGTTGCTGTAGTACTCCATCTGCTCCACCACCTCGGCAAAGCGCTCCTTTAACGGTAAGAGGTACGCTGCCAGCTCCTCCT
>NZ_JTLD01000086.1 GCF_000798815.1 Alistipes sp. ZOR0009
CGCATAACCACAACATGATGGTTCGTGACTCCTACGATGCGGCGATCCCTGGAACCAACATTTTAGGGAATGAAACCATTCCTACTGATCCTAACCAAACCAAAAAGAATACAGGCAATGTGCTCTCGTATGTTAGCAGCACCCCTGATGCTTCTAAAAAAACAATCCTCAATCCCAAGAGCATTAGCACACAAGGCGGTGGACAAGCTCACGAAAACAGAATGCCCTTTGTTACCATGGTGTACTGCATCGCAACTCAAGGTGTATATCCAACAAGACCTTAATTTGTTTAACTTAAAAATTACAGAAAATGGATTGCTATATAGGTGAAATAAGGATGTTCGCAGGTTACTACCCTCCTTCTGGATGGCTTATTTGCGATGGATCAACGCTTCCAATACAAGGTAATGAAGCACTCTACTCGCTACTCGGAATAACCTACGGCGGAAACGGAGCAACAACCTTTGCGCTGCCAGATTTAAGAGAGAAGGTGGTGGTTGGCAGTGGACAGCTGGGGACTACGAATTATGTTACCGGGCTCACAGGAGGTGACAATACCGTTGCGCTAACCATCGCGAATATGCCTCCTCACAACCACACCCTAAATGCGTACGCAGATACGGCAACATCAGCTAGCCCAACAGGCACAAATATACTTGCAGTGTCAGTACCACAGGGTACAACGTACACCAGCGCCAAGCTATATGCAGCACTTCCTACTGGAACTACAGATCCAGACTCGCCTCTTGACACTGTTGCTGTTTCAAGTTCTGGAGGTAGCACTCCTCACGATAATCTGATGCCATATCTTACGATAAACTACATCATAGCAAAAACAGGAATATTCCCTCAACAGTAATAATTTGAAACATAAAAAATAAGCGGACTAACTCCCGGCAAACAGTACACCTTACGCTGCACCTACAAGAGAGCGGAAGAAGAGCGGATTTACAGCGATCCAATATCCATTTACGTACAGTAAAAAGCAGCGAACTAGTTCGCTGCCATACGATATAATGAACGCACAGGAAATACCTGTGCTTACAGCAAATAAAGTAACAATTAAAAAAACAAATTATGGACACTTCAAGTTTCATTGGAGAGATTCGTGCGTTTCCGTACAACTTCACTCCTGAAGGTTGGCTTCTTTGCGATGGCAGCCAAGCAAACATTGCGACGTACCAAGCCCTATTTGCCGTAATTGGCGGCATATACGGAAACACCGATGGACGCACGTACTTCACGCTTCCCAATCTTCAAGGACAGGTACCTATGGGTGCTAACGCAGCAAATTCCCAAAAATTGATAGGAAAAAAAGGAGGAAATGAAACGGCAACGATAACCAGCAACAATATGCCAAGTCATATCCACACGGCATATGCAGATAAGAAAGAAAACACCCAACAGTCGTTAGCAACCCAAACACCGGGTTCTACTGTATTCCTCTCTAACATGCTTGCCACCACGGCTACTGGAGCTCCTGTCCTTTACAGCTATGTGGATTATACCCCTCAAACAACAAACGTTGTTCCGAATACAGCGCTTATAGGAGTATCCGCAGGAAATGGACAACCTCATGACAACA
>NZ_JTLD01000087.1 GCF_000798815.1 Alistipes sp. ZOR0009
AAAGAACCTTTTAAATGCAGCTCCTGTTTTTAATAATAAAATAGATGCTTTAACAAGCAAATGTATTGTTCAACTTTAAAATTCTACGACTATGATAGACTCTATCAGCTATCGCAGGCTTAGTCTCGAAGAAAAACAAAACTTTGTAGACGAGGCGCTCCCAATTCTACAGACAAGACTAGGTGAAAACCCCACCTTCAAAAGTCACATCGACACTGTAGAGACCAGCTACAACTTGCTAAAAGCTTCGGCACAGACTATCAGCCACCCAGAGCTAACGGCACTAATTAACGAGGGCAATGCGATACGCGAAGGAGGTCTTAGATCGTTAAAGGGTTCGGCCAACCATAGCATTAACCGTCCCGATCCAGTATGGATAAAGTCAGGGCAGCAGGTTTTAAACCTTTACCGCGAATTTGGCGAGAATATGGCCGACCTGCCCATCGCCAAGCAAACTGCAGCGGTCGAAAACTTCCTTGGTGCAATAGATCGCAGCCCCGAGCTAAAGCAGGATATTACCACCATACAGGGCGATATTTGGCTTCAGGATATTAGAGATGGGCAGCAGAAGGTGAAAGCAGGAATTGCCACGCGCGATGCCAGCAAAAAGAATGACGACAATACCCCTACGGATGTTGCCAAGGAGCTAGGTGTTAATCTTGATAAGCTATTCCGTTATATCAACATGAAAATAGAATTTGAGCCTACACCAGAGCTTAAGGCGCTATCGGTTGAGCTTAACAAGGTTATTGTTCGCTATCGTAGGAACATTAGCCTGCGTGCTACCCTCCGCGATAACGCTAAGAAGGATGATACAGAGAAAGAATAAAATTTACAGCAGCGACTGCTGGAAATACCTCAAATCTGTTTGTACTCATAATTATTTTAGGGGCCGAAAGGCCCCTTTTTTTATATTGGTAAAGGTTTCGCTTAGATAGTAACTTCCTGAAATAACTTCCGTTTACCTCCGTCTAACTTCTGATTAAACACAGAGACTCAGAGACACGGAGGGCACAGAGATTTAGAAGCGGGAGATGAGATTTGTGATTTGAGAGGTGAGATGTGGGATATGAGATGTGAGATTTGTGATGTGAGAGGTGGGATATGAGATCGCGATTCTTTTGCTTGGCTCATTTAGTGGAACTTCGGTCTAAATTTGGCTCCAGTTTCCATCCCCCTACCCCCTTATCTAAGGGGGACTAGTAATTGGTTAAGTTTTCGCGTACTAAGTAACTTCCTGAAATAACTTCCGTTTACCTCCGTTTAACTTCTGATTAAACACAGAGACTCAGAGACACGGAGGGCACAGAGATTTAGAAGCGGGATGTGAGATATGGGATTTGAGAGGTGAGATGTGGGATATGAGATGTGAGATGTGAGAGCCGGAAATGCAGAAGACTTTGAGATTTTTTTGCTCTTTTTTGACTTCGCTTACTTCCCGACCTTCTTGTAACTTCAGCATTACTTCCGTTTAACTTCCTGAAATAACTTCCGTCTATTTCCGTCTAACTTCTGATAAATACCTCCGTTTAGCTTCTGACAAATAGTTTTCACTTATTCAGCAACTTCCTAAAATGCTTCGCTATATCTTCCTACTGGCATATAGCTGCTGGCTAAAAAAAAGGCTGCCCCTCAATTCGCATTACTTCGAATTTTCGGGGCAGCTCCTAATTCTTATTTACTATTTCTTCTTTCCGTAAGCTTCCAAGCCTTTTTTCAGGAACTCTACGAAGTTGTCTGGATTCAGGTCGTAGGCTTTGGGCGTTACCAGCACCTTTTCGGTGGCGTCCATCAGCACGTAGTAGGGCTGGGCGT
>NZ_JTLD01000088.1 GCF_000798815.1 Alistipes sp. ZOR0009
TTGTCTTGGTTCGTCTTCTTACGCGCTGCCGTTCGGGTAGCGCAGGCTTGCACTATAGGGTAGGGAAGTGGAAAAGCTGCTATAACTTCCCCTATTTGGAGGATAATCGCAGCTGCAGCCCAAAGGCTGCATAAGTACCCAGTGTGGAGTGCATATATGGGTATAGTGGAAATAATCGCAGCTAGCTGCGATTACTGAGATGTTGGGCGTCATTATGAGTCGTCCTAAATAAGTGAATTAGTTACTAACTTTTAAATTAGAGATATATGTCACTCTATTTGATTTTTGAACAAACACTAAAAAAGCAAACTCCTGAGCCAATCGTCCCAGAGAATTCAAGCAACGAAATTGTGATTAATCCAAAAGGTGAAAGAGTTTTAAGGTTTGATCTCGGACAAGATTTATTATACGAAGTAATGTTAAATTTCAGGAGTAATAATCCCATTATTAGCAATTTTTCTAAACATTTCAATAGAACTATCAAAAAGTACGAATCTAAGGAGTTAATGGAATTCTACAAAGAGGTTAAAAAAGAGTTTTCAGAAGGTGGAATTGAATTCATACATAAAGCAACCGATGGAGCATCATTACAATATCCTAAAGATTTTAATATTGAAAAACAATTCACAAAAAACATGACTGATTTTGAGTATTTTGTAAAATTTTCAATTGATAATCAACTTACCATAAAACATGTTTTAGCGTGATAAAAAAAAATAACGAACGCCCAACACACGGTATAGTCAACAAACTGGTGAAGTGGTAGGCGGAAGCTTACAGCACCGCAACAGCCGCATTGCAGGCTGAGAGAACGGAAGCCCGCAAGCGCTTGTTGCCCATACCGCCAAACGTTGTGCCCAATTTTAGAAAGACAACATGATAACTAAAAATGTAGACATTACAATTCCACTTTTATGGGGTGACGAACACTTTATAAAGAATGAATGGGGATTTATCAATTATTTAGTCGGAGCCAATGGAACTGGAAAATCCTTATTGGCAGAACAAATAAAATCTAAATTTAATGGAGGAGGATACCTGCCTCGGTATTTGAATGCCGAGAGGCTTGTGGGGTTAGAAAAGCAAGACGTAGGCAGATATGGCGGTGGAGTATTACATCGTGGATTTGACATCACATATCTTGAAGATTATAAAAGCCGTGCTGAAAATTCAGGTTTATCCTCATCAGCAATAGTTATCCTTAAACAAAGACTCGATATTAGAATAAAAATTGAGGCTCTCTTATCCGACATTTTTGGTAAAACAATTAGATTGGTTGAAGAAGGAGGCTATCTAAAGCCTAAGATGCAAAATATCAAAGCTGGAGATGAATACAATCTTGCCGAAAGTGAATGTCATGGATTAAAGGAACTTATTACTTTGCTAACATTCCTGTATGATCCAGCAAAAAATGTAATAATATTTGACGAGCCAGAGTTACATCTCCATCCTCAATTTCAGTCATTCTTTTTACAAGAGATCCGTAAAATTGCCGGAAATCCACTTGAAGACCCAAGCAAAAAAATATTTTTCATTATCACTCATTCACCGTATTTCATCGACCTCAAGTCTATTGATGACTTAAAAAATATTTTAGTTTGTCATTTGAACAAAGTTCCGACATATGTTAATGAACTTGATGCTGATGACCAATTTATTTTAAAGAAATTTTTACCAAGATTTAATACACACCACAAACAATTTTTCTTTTCACCCAGTCCAGTTTTTGTTGAGGGGTACACTGACCAACAAATCATATCAATATTATTTGAGAAAATAGGAATAAATATTGGTGCTTCAGGCTCTTGTATCATTGATGTTGGAGGTAAAGACGAACTTGCTGTTTTTTACAAGCTTTGTAAGTCACTAAAAATTAATTGCAGAATAATTGCTGACTTAGACGCAGTCTTTAGAGGCAGATTGAGGAGAGTTGTTTGTGAAGATGAGCGTTCGCAAAACTATGTTCAGCAACAAGGAATTGGAACAAATCTTTCAAATGAGATTGGAGATATTGAAATACAACTAAGTTCAATAGCTACTAGAATACTTACGCAAGAAACAACAATACCGCACCTCGTTGAATTAAAAACAAAACTAAGTTCATTAACTCCAGAAGAGGAACATACAAAGAGAGTTTCAATGTTGCTTGCCATTTCGAAATACGCAGTAGACATAAGAACTCTCTTAGATGCCCCGAACATTGCAGTTCTTAATTTAATAATAGGACGAAATAATCAACTTTTCAATGCCTTCAAAGCTTGTAATACATTCATCTTCCCTAAAGGTGAAATAGAGCATTATTACACACGATCTACAATTGATTATTTAAATATCACAAATAAGGACACTTGGTTTCACACAGAAAGAGACTATTTGCTTCAAGCAAGCTCAACAGATATAGAAGCAAATTATGAAAATCTTGTTGCTATTTTGAAGGTGGCTGTTCCAATTATTGAAATTGAAATCAAGAAACACATAAAGTTTGAGATATTTGAATGGATTCATAAGGTTCAGACTAGTATTGCTAAGAAGGAGGTAAACAACGCTGACGATCTTACTAGAAATGCCAAAGTTAATTACACTTTGTACAACCAAATTTTAGATTTACAATCGTTGACAATTAATGAAGACCGAACATTTACTTGTCAGATAGCGATTAAAGCAACATTAACAGGAACTCCAATAGAAGTAAATTTCAACCAAACGACAAATGCTCACAACTTCGACATATAGAAAAACTGGGCATAACAGCGGTTTTGCGTTATGGGGGCAACGTGCTTCGAAGAAACATTTGTGCAAGGTTCAACATTCGTTCTTCGGTTGAGCTTTAGTACTAAAAATCCCCCACAACGCAAAGCCGCCAACCGTTGGGCTTAATTATAAAATAGCATGGAAACACTACCAAAGTATACTGATTTAATCATTTCTCTTATATTCGTTTGTGTAGGAATAGGGATGTGCATTTACAACGTACTGATAATAATAAAATCGAAGAAAACACGAAATTGGATACAAACGAATGGTTTGATTACTAAATCAGAATTAGGAATTAGTGATAACATTGGTCCCAATGAAAAGTATTATAGAGCAAATATTGAATATGAATTTAAGGCTTTTGGTAACTTGATGAAATCAAATCAAGTTTATATTGGCGACAAGTTATATTCAAGCAGCAAATGGAGAAGTGAAGATATTATTGATAAGTTCAAATTAGGTGATAAGGTAGATGTTTACTATAACCCTAATAGCTTAAATGAAAGTATACTTATCAAAGGTACATACGTTAGCTCATACATATTTACAACTCTTGGAGTAGTAACGATATTTTTGGGTGTAATGGTCTATCAAAACTTTAGTGAAATCATTAACTTTTTTCAGAGATAGGCTTAGCCAAATGAAAAAAAACTAAGCCCAACACACGGTATAGTCAACAAGCGGGTGAAGTGGTAAACGGAAGCTTGCTGTGCCGCAACAGCCGCAGTGCAGGCTGAGAGAACGGAAGCCCGCAACGCTTGATGCCCATACCGCCAAACGTTGGGCTTAATTTAAACAGACACTTCAGCATTATATGATTTCAAATATTTCAAAAAAGGAATTAAAATCAATAAAGGAAAAACTCCCTGACTTTAGAAAAGTTTTAGAGGAAGATGAATCATTTATTGAAAATGGAATTTATAAGAAAATCTTCATAAGCGTTTTTGACCATTGGTTAACAAATAATGAAGCTGATAACTTGATATTTATAGATGATGATAAGAATGAATTAATAAAACGTCGAGAGAAATTCGAAAAGGTAATTGTGGATTTGTATGAGACGACAGAGATATATCTCTGGAAATACAAACGAAATCATAGACTTTTTATTCAAAAACCATTGACCTATACTGACCTTCTAAAAAAATGTGATTTTAATAATTTATGGTCACAAAGTGGTAGAAGGTATAGTTTAATTTTACCTGAATATTCTGCTATTTATAATGAGGAGTGGGATTGGACAAATATTGTTTGGTACACAGATGAAATGAAAATAACCCCAATATTAGAAATTGCGGAAAAAGTTGGATTATATATTTTGAAATAACGACAACTAAGCGAAACATGTACATATAAAATAAGGGTGATAGTGCTAAGCTCAAGTTCTGTAGCCTCAGCATAGCGTTCTTTGCTACGCTTGATTTAGCAACGCTTCTGGCCTCCATTACGAATGTGCCCTCTGTTTACGCTTAGCCGTCTATAGACGTAGGTTTGGCAACCACCTATTTATTACACCCATACCGTAAGCAACCACCGCTGCAGCATCCTTAGCAAAACCAGCTACGTTGCCGACGCCGTCTGCTACTTTTACATTTAAGGAGTTATGTGGTGCTGCTTTATGGTTGTTCTACAGCCGATTCCCGTTTTGCGGCTAGCACCCAATGGCTTTCCTTATACTTCCTGCTGCATGCAGCAGATAATTCACTGCATGCAGTAGATGGTTCACTGCATGCAGCAGGAAGTTTGCGGCCAGCCGCAAGTAGCTAACAGCCTCCTGCCGTGGTGCCCTGTTAGCCTGCCACCATAACCCGCCAACCGTGCGCCGCGCCATTGTAATATTTAATGGCTACAGCATTCGGTGCCACCCTTTGCTGCCGCTGCCGAGCCCCTTACCGTACGCCCCTAAAATGCGGACACCTACCGCCACCCGCACCTGGCAGCCGCTAGCCCTACCCATTTATTTACTTTTTTATGCGATTTGTTAATACACACCGAACAACGGTAAGGTTTATTAGCTATTTTAGGCCGCAAA
>NZ_JTLD01000089.1 GCF_000798815.1 Alistipes sp. ZOR0009
CTTTTTTGGCGCAAAAAAGTAGCACAAAAAACAGGGCGAAAATTAACTCGCACCGTCGGCTTATAGGTGCGTAGATCTTTGGAGAACGGTAGCAGAACGATTCCAGTCTTCGATTTTGGTTACGTTCGACCTGCCGAGCCTTGCTCAAACAGGGAACCGTAGCGTAGCGGAGCTCGGCGAAGCCAAATTCCACCGAGCCCTGTGCGTTTGAATTAGACTACGGCTAGCGAGGGGCTTCCATCTCCTATACAGCATTCAAACGTACAGCGTCCGTTTGATTCATGGCACACCTACGGCTAGCGAAGGTTACATTGTAAAAAATTATTTATAAGGCTCCCAATCGAAAGGTATATCCTCCCACCTTTCCCCTTTTATCCACTCACGAAAATATACTTCAAAGAAATCAATAATAAAATCGCAAAGTTCTTCTACTTGCCCATCAAAATCCCCACCATAACTCAGTAATGAAAATTTTGTTGAATCATAGGGTATTTTATCATATTCTAATATTTCCCAAATAGTAAGAGTGCTATCCCTATTAGAAATAGAAACGCTAACAGACTTGTCAAAATTACCCCATGAACCAAATATCCAAAAATTTATACTTATTTTCCTACTAACTATTTCGTTATCAAAGACCAGATCTACAAACTCTGCTCCATTTATGCTAGTATTGCATTTCGAACTTCTATATCTATATCCAAAGGAATTCAAGCATCCCCCGAATTTACGTATGGCGCATAACTTAAACTTTTTAAACATCTCTCTTCTTTCCATTATTTTTATTTTAGGGAAACACTATAGAACGCTCCATTTCATAAAAGGCGCTGTACCAATTTGCAGACAATCCGTTTCCTTCTAAAGAACGAAGATTTCCAATATCATATATATCGTAACCCCCGCTCGCCGTAGTCTACATCAGCGCACTAGGCTGGGCGAAGATTAGTTTCGCTGAGCTCATACTTTCTGTTCGGTTGTGTCTTCGTCCTTGCTAAGTAGCGGTCTGCAGACCGCCATCCAAAAGTAGCAAAAAAGCAAAACGCAGCCGTGGGTGGTAGCGACAGCATTTAGCTGATTTCTTCCCGCTACTTTTTTGGCGCAAAAAAGTAGCACAAAAAACAAGGCGAAAATTAACTCGCACCGTCGGCTTATAGGTGCGTAGATCTTTGAAGAAAGGTAGTAGAACGATTCCTGTTTACTCCTTTTGTTACGGACGACCTGCCGAGCGTTGCTCAAACAAATATTTTCGCCGTTGGCTGTGTGGCTAACGCCACAATTGTTTACGGA
>NZ_JTLD01000090.1 GCF_000798815.1 Alistipes sp. ZOR0009
AAACGTTTCCTTTTACTCTTTTCGCTAACGCTTCCGTAACCGATACGCTCTTTTTCCTAAGCTTACCGTTAACGTTCCCTTGCTATGTAAAGTTGCCGTATTTCGAAGTACTTTCGTATCACTCGCACTAACCGAGCAAAACGAGCGAAAACGCCCTATTTCAGTAGCTTGTAGGCAATTTTATATAGCAAGTGTTATGGGCAGTTTATTTATATCTTCCTTTTTATTTTTTGAAAAATTAAGATACAATTATATATCTACACTTGATTAATTTCACTTTCATATACTGGAAATTCCACATAACCAGTACAACCATCTCCACCATCTTCTCCATTTTGTGCAATTTCTGTTTCATTTGCATTACCGGCCATTCCTCCTTTCCCACCTTTCCCTCCTTCTAATTTATATTCAGGTTCTTTTAGTAATACTTCTTTCGCCTTAATAATAAGTCTTCCACCATCTCCAGCTGGAGCACCACCTCCACCTCCCGCATTTCCTTGACCATATTTTCCAGGAGCACCCCATCCACGTGTTCCAGATATACCAACATTTCCATCATCACCTCTCAAATCTATTATCCCTATACCTGAAAATGTTTTCATAGATGAAAAATATACGAGACCACCATGACGTGCAAATGTTGATATTCCGCCATCACCACCAATATTATTACTAAAACTCACACCACCATGCCACTCTGATGCATTAGCACCACTGTGATTTGAAGGTTCACTCCAATAGCCACCAGCACCGCCACCACCACCAAACAGCTTAGAGCCAGAAACTCCAATCCCTCCAGGAGCATCTGGATTCCCATAATTTACTCCTCCATTACCACCTTTACCGCCGAGTGCTGAACATTTAAATTGATGGTCAATCTTGGTATTATCAGGGAGTACGGTTGACACAATACCTCCTTCACTATAAAATTTTCTATAAACAAGTAATCCATCGATGACAATATCCCCTTCACATAATACCGTTAGCCATTGATTTGAACGTTCAGGTACAATCAATGTAGCATTCGTTTCAATAATAAAATTATTAAAACGATATAAACGTGGATAAATCTTTTTTGTCTCTCCTGATTTTACAACAAAATCTTCCATAATATTTATAATTTATTGGTTAAAATGACACTCATAGGGTTTGTTTTTAAATTGCCCATAACGGTTAGCGGTATGGGCAACAAGCGCCTGCGGGCTTCCGTTCTCTCAGCCAGCACTGCCGCTGCTGCGGCGCAGTAAGCTACCGCTTACCTCTTCACCCGCTTGTTGACTATACCGTGTGTTATGGGCAGGCTATCGTTCTGGGTATCGTTCAAGTTCAATTCGTAAGTCATTCATAATTCTATGTAGTTCTTCATTGTCAGCAATGCAGTCAACATAATATTGTTTGTCATCAGAAGCAGATTCTGGTCTAGATTCAAGATCGAATTTAATTCTGAATGTTTTCAATGCATTATTCTGATTGTCGAGTAATTCAAATGACAAATTTGGTTCAGTAAAATTCTTTTCTAAATGCTCAAGTCTCTCGTTTTTCGATAATGTTTCAAACCATTTTATAAGTCCTTGGACTTCCCAAGTTGTCAAGGATGGGTCAACAGTTTGCCAATTACCACAATTGCTTTTTACTTTTAAATAAACATTCAACCAATTCCCATCCCAACCACCTTCTTTAATTTCAGGGTATTGATAGTTAGTTATTCTGAACTCTACAGACTGGTCATCTATTCCTTTAAAAATCATTTTGCGTCAGTTTTTAAGCTTGCCCATAACGGTTGCTGCTAAAAAGCGCTGGGGAGTTCGAAGCAGCGGTCTTGTCCCTCGCTAAAATAGTTGCCAATATACAAAAACAAATCACATCTAACTATCTGCCCCAGTGTTTTTTTAGCAGCGGTTGTGGGTAGTTGTTTTTATTCAAATCTTTCTAATAATTGGTTCGTTCGATGCAAAAACTGTCACACAATCATCAATTCCTTTAATCAAGAATTCTCTTACTTCAAATATATGATTTGATATAAATCCATTATCAATTTCTGTTTTCAACCAACCACCTTCTAGTATTTCAACTATCCAATTTTCTACCATTTTTTTGTCTTTCCAGAAACTTCCTAAATCTCTTTCATGCAAACATTTGAATCCAATAGGGTTATTGAAAGTTATAAAGTATTCTTCAAATTCGTCCACTGAATATTGAATCTCTATATTCTCGAGATTATAGTTTATTGAAAGTATTTCTGGCGTCTTAAAATTTCTAATTATTGTTTCTATTTTTTTAGATTTCATGCGATTTCTAATATTTATCTGTGTCCTGATTAAAACTCTAACTTTTTCATGTCAAACTCTATCCAGTTTGCTTCTCTTCACAATTACCCACAACGGCTGGCGGCATGGACACTCCGCGGTTGCGGGGCATCTCTCGTCTCAGCCCGCTAAAACCTGCCTGCGGGTACCAACCTACCGCGTTGCGCTTCAGCCCGCGGATTGGCTATGCCGCTTGTTGTGTGCAGGCTTTTTATTTTTGATTTAATATTTTCTTTCTGAATATTATTAAACTAATCAATCCTACTGCACAAACAGCAATCAATCCTTTTAGTATCTTAATCGTCAAACACAAATCAACTCCACTGACGGAAGAAATACAATCTCCCATATCAGCTGTTTCATATTTTATGCTGACCATAGTATTAACTATCCCAAAAGCAAAAAGTGGAATCCCAATGATGAATATACTAATCAATATGTAGTAAATCGCTTTTCTCATTTGATTACTTTAAATAAATCTATAATTTATTCCAATCAACTATTAGTCAACATTCCTTTTGTCCATGAATCAATTGACATTTTTGCATTTAAAGCAAAGATATCTTTATCCTTTTTTTCTATGCTTTTTAAAACAGTTAATGCTTCATCTTCAAATGTTTTTAATAAAGTCACTGCTGTCCATACCTTTACAGAATCGCTATCATGATGCATTAAAGTGTAGAACTGTTCCTTAATATCAGGTTTCCCATCCTTAATATTATCAACTATTTTCATCATTTTAGCATGTATCTTATTCCCTCGTTTAAAATCACCTGTGAGGGTAGTCTCTCCATGCTCAATGGCTAAAGAAATATATTCATTTATCAAATCACTCATGATGGTCGATTTTTCAAGTTTGCACACAACGTTCGGAACTATATGCAGTTGGGGATTGCAGGTTGCTATCCTGTCGAACCCCAATGCCGTTGTTGCGGGCTGCGAACTTTGTTGTCCGCACGGAAACCCCAATTGACATATAGTTTTTGTTATGCGTTCGGCTATTTTAAATCTTTCCCAGCAATATCTTTCCAACGATAAAATAGGAACACTTTAGGGTTACTCATTGCGACAAAAATACCATTTGGAAAATTTGGCAACGATACGCTTGTTACATCGCTTCCGTCACTTTCTAATGTGGCTGTTTGAATAGTTTTTAACAGCGGATGTTCGTTAGGATTATTCTTTTTCCCTTCTCTGGGAAAGATATGGAATTGGTTAGCTTGTTGATCAGAAACTAAAATATATCCTGTGCCATTCTTCTTTTTGTAAATTGATATTCCCTCAATGTCGCTTTTAAATTCCGCAGAAGCAAAAATAGCCAATTCAGTATTAGAACTATCTGGGTTAGCATAGTATTTACGAATGCCTACACCTTCATCAGAATAATAAACATACCCTAATTCATTATCTACCGCTATAGCTTCTATTTCCTTTTTACCACTAAACTTTCCAAATTTTCTAACCAATTTTCCACCCACGATCCCGTTGCCTAAGTCGGTTAGTCTATACTGCCATAGATAACCCTCTTTCGGACCATTTTTTCGGCTAACTATCGCATAAATTTCCCCGTTTTTTTCAGTATAAAGTGCAATTCCCATCGGTAAACGAAGTGAATCTCCTTCAAAGACCGGAATGCCGCCATTGTCAATAAGTTGCATTTCAGGCAAAGTAAAAACCCTAATTGAATTTGTATTACGTTCTGTGCAAACAGCAATATCCATAGAACGATTGTTCAATCTCAGATTGTAGGCAATATCCACATTGTTGGGTCTTTTCAGCCCTTTGAATGTTTTTTCTTTTTTTTCTTTTCCGTCAAGACCAAAAACATATAAAGCTCCATCTTCTCCATCTTTTCCTTTATCTGTCCCTATTATAAGACTTTTTGACAAGTCATTTTTATTTATCCAGATTGCAGGGTCATCACTATTGTGTTTAACACTGTCGGTAATAATAACAGGATTGACTCGTGTCACCATAGGTGTCTTGGTCATTACACTTGTCTTGCAACTTAAAATTGTTAATGCAAGAATTGTTAATGCTAATAATGCTTTTCTTTTGATAGTTTCTTCCATTTAAAATTTGTTATTTAGTGACTGTAGTGTCTGTTTAGCTGACGCATAACGTTTGGCGGTATGGGCAACAAGCGCTTGCGGGCTTCCGTTCTCTCAGCCTGCACTGCGGCTGCTGCGGCACAGTAAGCTTCCACCTACCACTTCACCCGCTTGTTGACTATACCGTGTGTTATAGGGCGTTTTTAATATCTTTTCCAATTTGGATTTCTAATATCCTTCTCTGATGGTTTCGTAACATTTTTAATCATTTCTCTTTCACAGGCTCCAAACTCTTCAAAATTCTTTTGACCTTGAATAAGTGATACTCTATTTGCACCTCCTTGGTAATTTGGATTTTCTAACTGAATTGGATCATCTTCCCAATAACATATTGTGCAAATGTTGTACGTTCCAGATGGAGGTTCAATCAATGTGTTATAGCCACAGCAGGGACAATAAAATTTCCCATCCGCTTGAATCAACTGAAAGTCTACTATTTCTTTTATCCTCTTGTCATCCAAATTTGAAATTGCACTTTCAATCAAACTTAGAGGGTACTTGTCAGAGTAGAAAAGATTGTAACTCTCTATATTCACATGCTTTAGTTCAAAATTCAATGCTTGATAATATTCATATTCGATATTACATACTTCAGTTAAGTAATCCTCCAAATAGTCCCTTAATTCACAAGTATCCACTTGAATAACTGTCTGACTATTTTCAGTAAAAATTCGGATATGTGGTTTTATTGTCTTCATTTCTTAAATGCCTTACAACGTTTGGCGGTATGGGCAACAAGCGCTTGCGGGCTTCTGTTCTCTCAGCCTGCACTGCGGCTGCTGCGGCGTTGTAAGCTACCGCCTACCACTTCACCCGCTTGTTGACTATACCGTGTGTTGGGCGCTGGCATTTATTATTCTTGGGCTGGTTCTGTCCCCCATCCATCAAATTCACAATCAAATTCGTATCCTAAATCGCACATCTGCTTTGTCCAATCAATAATAACTGAATCAGCGATCGCCATTTTATTAGTCCAGCCAGTAATCACAAAGAGTTTTTTGTCTCCAGATGATTTACCATATTTTACAGTATAATTCATTTTTTGAAACTCGACAGCAAGATTTCTAGCCTTATCTATGTTGTTTGTATAAAAAAAGTACTCAAGTTTAAGTTTTTCACTCTCAGTTACACCATATTCTCTCAATTGCTTAATAGTTTGAGGTGTCATATTAACTTGATTATCTTTATTCTTTCTGTAAGAAGTTTCAGAAACAAACTTATTATCCGGATTTTGTTTTGTTGAAAACAAAACAAATAATTTCATAGTTATAATTATTATTGAGGTTAGTATCAGTCCAAACAGGATTTTCTTTTTCATTTTTTCAATTTACCAGTATAGTCTT
>NZ_JTLD01000091.1 GCF_000798815.1 Alistipes sp. ZOR0009
ACCCCTGAAAAAGCGTCTGCAGAGTTTGCTGGAGCATTTTCACCCCTGAAAAAGCGTCCGCAGAGTCTGCTGGAGCATTTTCACCCCTGTAATTGGGCTATTCTACTCTTGTTTTGGGATAAAAAAAAGCAGCAGACCTACCTGTTGCTGCGCTGATAATCTCGTCGCGGCTTCAAGCGGGTACTGCTGCCTCCCATTTACAAATTGCAAGCACCAAAATGGGCATAAAAAACAGAGCTGACCTATTTTGTTATGGGTAGATTGAGGGGCTACCGTTCTATTTAGTAGTATTGGAGAAAAGTCGAAGAGATCGGTAGCCGCTTTTACTAAAGAGTAGTAAACAACCACCTGCAATCTTTGGCAGCCCCTCATTCATCAATTTTTAGCTCTTTCCGTAAGCTTCCAAGCCTTTTTTCAGGAACTCTACGAAGTTGTCCGGATTGAGGTCGTAGGCCTTGGGCGTTACCAGCACCTTTTC
>NZ_JTLD01000092.1 GCF_000798815.1 Alistipes sp. ZOR0009
GCTCACTATCGCTTTGCAGACGCTCACTGTTGCCTTGCAGACGCGAAAAAATGGCCTGCAAGAGCGAAAGAATGGCCTGTTTTTGGATCACTATTGCCAGTATTGCCGTAAGAAAAGCTCTGCAAGCGCATACTTTTACAATAAATGCAAGAAATAAAGGGCTACAAGAGCTAACATATAGCCTTACAAGAGCGAAGATATCGGCTTACAAGAGCCAACATATCGGCTCACAAGAGCCAGATATTTGCCTACAAGAGCCAGCATATCGGTCTACAAGAGCCAAGAATTCGCCTACAAGAGCCAACATATCGGTTCACAAGAGCCAAGAATTTGCTTACAAGAGCCAACATATCGGCTCACAAGAGCCAAGA
>NZ_JTLD01000093.1 GCF_000798815.1 Alistipes sp. ZOR0009
TAAGCCGACGGTGCGAGTTAATTTTCGCCCTGTTTTTTGTGCTACTTTTTTGCGCCAAAAAAGTAGCGGGAAGAAACCAGCAGAATGCTGTCGTTACCATCAGCGGCTGCGCTTTGCTTTTTTGCTACTTTTGGATGGTAGTCGGGAGACCGCTACTTAGCAAGGACGAAGACGCAACCGAGCATAAGTTGAGGCCTGAAGCCGCACCAAACCAAGCTTAGCGAGGGGTAGTCCCCAAAGGGTTGCAATAGGAACGATCCAAAAAGCCTGTCATCCCGTGCTTGTCACGGGATCTCCTGAGATTTGGCAGAAATACAATTCGAAGAGAAAAGATCCAGTGCTTATTCTGAGGAGATTGACTCCGTCGAACTCCGCTGCGCTACGGTTCCGGCCTACGCCGGGATGACTCTTGTTGAGAAAGTCTA
>NZ_JTLD01000094.1 GCF_000798815.1 Alistipes sp. ZOR0009
GTCTGATACGGGGAAAGTGTTAAGAAACCTCGAAGTGCATTTTGCCAAACTGGCAGTATAAAAAACAAAGCGCAGCCGTGGTGGCTGCGCCTATATATGCTTTACTGACTTTCCGTTCTATTGCGGTTAAAGACCGCCTCTTATGTTCGACGCATTTGCAACCAAAGCAAAGCGAGCTCAGCGCTAGCTAAAATGCGCCGAGCCTTGTACATTTAATTAAAACTACGGCCAACGGAGGTCTCGTACGCTTATACTACGGCGAGCGGAGCGTTAATGTTCTCCTTCATTGTTGAAAACCGCTTTCTTTGGCCATTGCTCCAAGCAGACCGAGATCTAGAAAAGGGGCAATCGTGCCTATAAAACTATTAATTCCAAGAGATGTGATCCTTTAATATTACTAAATACGCTTAACTTGACGGTTATGAGCTCCTGCTTCTGCCGAACAGATTGTTTATGAGCCACCTTGTGAACTAATCCACCTAAGTGTTGACAGGAGTTTTTTTCTTATAGCATTTTGACCATACCGAAACTCAATAGCATCCATGCAACTAAAATCACCTTTATCTCCATTTTTTAAAGGATGATTCAAATCTGTAGCATTCAGCCATAAATCAATAGCAGGATTCCCTATTTTAATAAAATAGCTAGTCCCGAAAAGAAATGCCATAAATTTTAAAATATCATCATCGAGATTGTAATTCATAGTTCTTAAATTCAAATATGCTTCTTTAATTGCCTTAATATCAAAATGCTCTACTTGTATTTCGTTGGATAAATTTCCATAATCAGCATTTTTTTCAAATACTCTATCAATCCATTTTTTTAAATCAACCCATCCATTAGGTATTTGACTATGATATTGCTTTAGATATTCCTCTAAAGCAATAAAGATGTATTCATTGTTCCTATAAATGCATACCGATTTTACCATGAGATAATATTTATTGAACCCTTAATAGCCCTATTTACTGTTGCTTGTTCAAAAATCACAAAATTTGTATTCCACCATGTGCACCATAAAATTTAATGCCTGAATAACCTTTTCTTTTTGCCCAAATAGCAACTTCTTGAGTGTATTCATATGCATTAGTTATCCCTGAAAGTTTCATTTGCTCAAAGGTTGTACCCCGCTCGCCGTAGTCTACATCAGCGCACTAGGCTGGGCGAAGATTAGCTTTGCTGAGCTCGCACTTCGTGCTCGGTTGCGTCTTCGTCCTTGCTAAGCACCAGCCACCCGACCGCCATCCAAATGTAGCAAAAAAGCAAAACGCAGCCCTGGCTGGTAGCGACAGCATTCTGCTGTTTTCTTCCCGCTACTTTTTTGGCGCAAAAAAGTAGCACAAAAAACAGGGCGAAAATTAACTCGCACCGTCGGCTTTTTGGAGAAAAGTAGCAGAACGATTCCGGTTTATGATTTTGGTTAAGGACGACCTACCGAGCGTTGCTCAAACAAATATTTTCGCCGTTGGCTGTGTGGCTAACGCCACAATTGTTTACGGATGGTAACTTAGCGACTTCTTGTACGACAGTGGCCGAATGTAGCTGGTCAAGTGTATCCCAGCGAAGCCCTCCTCAACGCTGTCGTCCCGGCGTAGGCCTTCTCAACGCTGTCATCCCGGCGAAGGCCGGAACCGTAGCGCAGCGAAGTTCGACGAAGTCAATCTCCTACATACTGCACATGCCCTCCTTTTCTATTAGCATTTCTGCCAGCTCGCAGGAGATCCCGTGACCAGCACGGGATGACACGCTTTTTGGATCGTTCGTATTGTAGCCGGGCTCATAGGTTCGGTGTTCCTTCGGTCTGATACGGGGAAAGTGTTAAGAAACCTCGAAGTGCATTTTGCCGAACTGGCAGTATAAAAAAACAAAGCGCAACCGTGGAGGCTGCGCTGTTATGTGGTTTAATGGCGGTCAAAGACCGCTACTTATTTTCGACATAGTCGCAGGCTATGCCGAGCCTTGTGCGTTTGATCTAAACTACTGCTAGCGTGTGTACTACGCTTGACTCGTCTTGTTTTATTCGTCTACTTTGTTTTGCAAATCTTCCTCCCATACATATTCAATTTTACATTTGCTATCTGAAAAAAGTATAAATTCAGATCTATTCCATTTTTTATAGTTAGGATGTTCATTTGTCAATTTATACAGTTTTAAAACTTCGAAACTACATTTGAAAGCATTTTCCAATTTTGTATTTTTCGTTGCTCCATTTTCATACAGAAACGTAAGATTAAATTCTACAGTATTACCTATTACCATAAGTTTTAAAGATGCAGACTGCCATTTATCATCTAATTCAGACAATACAATATATCTTGCAATTGCATTAAATATTTCCTTTTCCTCTGTAGTTAGCATAATATTAGTTGTTTGGAAAGGTTCTTGTTGTTATTTTACCATCAATCCAATAATCAACTTCAAAACCAATCGGACGCTGAGAAGTTCTCCGCTAAGCGTAGCGTCCTCGCTACGCTTCGTTTGGCGCGGCCTCGGGCCGCAACTTATGCCCGGTTACCTCTTCGTCCTTGCTAAATAGCGGTCTCCCGACCTCCATCCAAAAATAGCAAAAAAGCAAAATGCAGCGGTGGTGGCTGCGCTGTTATATATTTTAATGGCGGTCAAAGACCTCTACTTAAGTTCGACATAGTCGCAACCGAAGCACGAAGTGCGAGTTCAGCGTAGCTAAACTATGCCGAGCCTTGCGCGTTTACTCTACAACAAGCGATGGATATTGCTTTATCAATTCCCCTTTTTCATTGTATCTTTTACTCCAAATTCTCTTTCCCATATCATATTCTCCCTCAAAACGCAATACCCCATTTTCATGCCATTCCATGCATTTACCATGAGGATTGTTATTTGAAAAATATTGCTCTGACAACAATTGACCAGACTGATACCATTTTTTTTGAATACCTTCCTGATAGCCATTTATAAAATTACCTTCAGATGCAAGTAGGTCATTTGGAAACATCTGATAAGCACAACCAGTATAAGGTACTTCCTCAAAAGTATAGTACCATGCTCCAACTCCATCTTGTTTAAAGTCAAGATTATTAATATCTATTCCTTTAATCATTTCCTATTACTTTAATACCGTCACCCCGCTCGCCGTAGTCTACATCAGCGAACGAGGCTGGGCGGAGATTAGCTTCGCTGAGCTCGCACTTCGTGCTCGGTTGTGTCTTCGTCCTTGCTAAGTAGCGGTCTGCAGACCGCCATCCAAAAGTAGCAAAAAAGCAAAGCGCAGCCGTGGTGGCTGCGCTGTTATGTATTTTAATGGCGGTCAAAGACCGCTTCTTAAGTTTAACGACATTGCAACCGTAGCGAAACTCGGCGTTAGCCAAATGCCGAGCCCCGAGTGTTTACTGTACGGCGAGCGGGGAAAGTTACAATTTAGTTTCAGGATTACAGTTGTCAATATTTGATTTAAATTTATCAAGATATATTTTCATTTCATTTTTCCAAATTTCAGATACCAAATTATCATATTGATAGTTTTCCAATATTTTTCTTGAGTAATTATAGAATATTATTTCGAAATCAGTTTTAATTAAAACTAAACTTTCTTTTTGACCATCGTAAATATGTATTTCTAGTTCATTTGAATTTATATCCCGACCAATTTTATTACATAAATTCAATTTGTCCTCCCAGTCCATTTCTTCATAATAATTAAACCAAGCATTTTCCTCTCCAAAACTGCTACTATTAACTAATTTTGAAAGGTAAAAAGGGAATTTGGATACCTTTAAGTATCTAAAAAAACTACTTAAAATTGGATTAAGTGGTTCAAATATAATTTGAATCCCATTTTGGCATGTTGTGTCTTTACGCATGTAATATTTTCTCATTTATACATTTTATTCAAACCAAAAACTTGTTACTTTTCCTTTTTTTGTTGTAAACAGAATTTTATATCCTTTAGAAGTTAATCCTAGCGATGGATTTCCTATTGGAAAATACCACGATTCTTGTTTGCAGCATCTTGTAATGCTTCTTTAAGGGCTTTCTCTAGCTTGATATCAGTCCAAATCCCCCCGCTCGCCGTAGTCTACATCAGCGCACTAGGCTGGGCGAAGATTAACTTCGCTGAGCTCGCACTTCGTGCTCGGTTGTGTCTTCGTCCTTGCTAAGTAGCGGTCTCCCGACCGCCATCCAAATGTAGCAAAAAAGCAAAGCGCAGCTGAGGGTGGTAGCGACAGCATTTAGATGTTTTCTTCCCGCTACTTTTTTGGCGCAAAAAAGTAGCACAAAAAACAGGGCGGAAATTAACTCGCACCGTCCGCTTATAGGTACTTAGATTTTTGGAAAAAGGTAGCAGAACGATTCCTGTTTACGATTTTGGTTACGTTCGACCTGCCGAGCGTTGCTCAAACAAATATTTTTGCCGTTGGCTGTGTGGCTAACGCCACAATTCTTTGCGGGTAGGTGCTTAGCGACTTTTTGTACAATAGTGGCCGAAGATGGCTGGTGCTTCTTTTAGCAATGATGCGTGTAAAGCTTCCTCTAAGCTGCTAATATCCATATCCGGCAAATTTTATCCGGCAGCGAAGGCTATAAATCCAGAATATTCCCCATCCGTAATAAAAGTGGCGAAGCCACACCATCCCCGTCGAGGGTTAGCTCCGCAAGCGTCGCTGAGCTTCGCTTCGCTACGGTTCTGTCTGAAGCGGGCGGAGCAACCACAACATATCTAATAAGAATCGGATAAGCGCGCGTGCCAAGCGGCTTA
>NZ_JTLD01000095.1 GCF_000798815.1 Alistipes sp. ZOR0009
AGCCGATATGTTGGCTCTTGTAAGCAAATTCTTGGCTCTTGTGAGCCTATATGTTGGCTCTTGTAAGCAAATTCTTTGCTCTTGTGAGCCTATATGTTGGCTCTTGTAGGCGAATTCTTGACTCTTGTGAGCCTATATGTTGGCTCTTGTAAGCGAATTCTTGGCTCTTGCGAACCGATATGTTGGCTCTTGTAAGCAAATTCTTGACTCTTGCGAACCGATATGTTGGCTCTTGTAAGCAAATTCTTGACTCTTGTGAGCCTATATGTTGGCTCTTGTAAGCGAATTCTTGGCTCTTGTGAACCGATATCTTGGCTCTTGTAAGCAAATATCTGGCTCTTGCGAACCGATATGTTGGCTCTTGTAAGCAAATTCTTGGCTCTTGCGAACCAATATGTTGGCTCTTGTAAGCAAATTCTTGGCTCTTGTAAGCCGATATCTTCGCTCTTGTAAGGCTATATGTTAGCTCTTGTAGGCCTACACCTTCGCTCTTGTAGCCATTTATTTCTTGCATTTATTGTAAAAGTATGCGCTTGCAGAGCTTTTCTCACGGCAATACTGGCAATAGTGATCCAAAAACAAGCCATTCTTTCGCTCTTGCAGGCCATTTTTTCGCGTCTGCAAGGCAACAGTGAGCGTCTGCAAAGCGATAGTGAGC
>NZ_JTLD01000096.1 GCF_000798815.1 Alistipes sp. ZOR0009
AAATTTTCACTCTTCAAAATAATTTTGAATATGTGGTAATTACTGATGCAAGTAAATACAACTCAATGAATATTAAAACTGAAGAACCAAAAATAAATAAAAATGATTCTACAGTAAATGTAAATGGAAACGAATGTCAACTTCTGAAACTCTCTTGGGGAAAACTAGGAGAAGAATACTATTTCTTTAATTCAAATGTCGCTAAAGTCAATCCTGTCTTATTCCGTAACCATAATTATGAATACTTTAATGAAATTCTTAAGGTAACAAACTCATATCCATTACAGATAGTTAAAACGATAAACAACTTTATTTCAATAAAAATGATTTTAGTTGCTATTTCAGAAGAAAAAGTTAGTGATTCCGTATTTAAGCTTCCAGAATTAGAAAATGCTGAAAAGAACTACTATGATATGATGCTGAAAATGACAGGTTCTGAAGTAATGAAAATAAAAAACTAATGCCAACACACGGTATAGTCAACAAGCGGGTGAAGTGGTAGGCGGAAGCTTACTGCACCGCAGCAGCCACAGTGCAGGCTGAGAGAACGGAAGCCCGTAAGCGCTTGTTGCCCATACCGCCAAACGTTAACGGTAAGCTTAGGAAAAAGAGCGTATCGGTTACGGAAGCGTTAGCGAAAAGAGTAAAAGGAAACGTTT
>NZ_JTLD01000097.1 GCF_000798815.1 Alistipes sp. ZOR0009
CCGAATATGCTGCTGATATCGCTTGAGAGCTGGGGTTGGTTAGCGTTACATTAAATGTTAATGAACCACCCTCTACTATGGTTTGATTATCGATAGAAACCTTTGGTTTCGCATCGTCGTTTAGAATAATACCCTTAGCTTTATCTGCTGCAATAGAAGCATTAGAAGAAGGAGACGAAAGCTGAACAAAAAGATCCTCATCGGACTCGAATGTTGCATCCCCAGTCGTGTGAATAACCACATCTACAAAGCTAGCTAAAGCAGGGATTGTAAGCTTGGTTAGTCCTAGAGAAGTATAGTCGTTGTCTGCAGAAGTTGCAGAACCATCAGCTGTTTTAGCGAACACTGTGACAGGAGACGTTGCTAAATTGCTCAATGATACTCTAAACGATAAATCGCCACCCTCATTGACAGAAACAGCATCAGCAATACTCAAAGAAGGCTTATCCGCCTCGTCGGTGATGGTGCCTACACCTTGCGCATCGGCAATGGTAGCATTAGCAGCCAACGAGAGATTCAGCAATATATCTTCGTTACCTTCATATTTTCCGTCATCGGAAGTTTGTACCTCCACGACCTTGGATGTTTCGCCAGGAGCAAAGGTTACAATCGTGCTTGCAAGAGCCGTATAGTCGTTATCGGCAGCTGTAGCAGAGCCATCGGCAGAAGCAGCCGTTACGGTAACCGTCTTTTCACTAGCAGCAGAAAGAGTAATCGTAAACGAGAGCTTTCCACCCTCAGCCGTTGAAGCATCGGAGATCGATAGCGAAGGCGCTGCATCGTTATCGGTAATGGTACCTACGCCGACTAAAGTTCCAGCATCAACATTTGTAAGCGATGAGAGAGTAATCGAAAACTGCTCGTCATCCTCATCGA
>NZ_JTLD01000098.1 GCF_000798815.1 Alistipes sp. ZOR0009
ATTTTAACGGCTCGGCCACCTTTGTACAAAAGGTAAAGGCGCTAACCGATAAGCCCTTCGAGGTGAAGGTGAGCATTGAGGGGCAGGGCTGCAACGAGGGAAGCTGCGTGCCCCTGGAGGCGGAGCTCTCCGCCAAGCTGAGCGGTGCCACCATTAGCGCCACGGCAGCTGCTCCTGCAGCGGATACCGTAGCCCCCGCAGCGGCTGATACCGCTGTGGCCGATACCGCCGCTGCCGCTACGGCCAGCGAGCCCGTTACCGCTGCCGAACCCACCAAGGCGGGCGGCAAATCGCTCTTGGCCTTCTTTATTGGCGCCTTCCTCGCCGGATTGGCGG
>NZ_JTLD01000099.1 GCF_000798815.1 Alistipes sp. ZOR0009
TGTCATCATGTCGAACCACGTGCACCTTCTAGCGCAAAGCGAGCAGAATGATCTTAGCGGGTTTGTGCGTGACTTTAAGAACTACACCAGCAAGAAGATCTTGGAGTTCGTTTTGGGAGATAACGAAAGCAGGCGAGAGTGGATGGAGGTTGTTTTTGCCTATCACGGTAAGCTTAAGAGCAAGCAGACTTACCAGATATGGACGCACGAATCGCATGCCGAGCAGGTGTTTAGCCAACAGTTTATCGAGCAAAAAGTAAATTACATTCATCAGAATCCTGTTCGTAATGGGTTGGTTGTTAATGCAGAGGATTACCTATATTCTAGCGCAAGATGCTATGC
>NZ_JTLD01000100.1 GCF_000798815.1 Alistipes sp. ZOR0009
GCTGTCAGCCCGCTACCCGACGTAATTGGCCTTCCAAAAAAAGCGGCTAAAAGTATGGATTTACCTAATTGAGCCGGGGTTGGGGGCCGCGATAACTTTGTCTTGTCAGTTTGAAACAAAATTGTCGAACCAAAAAATCTAATGTCATGAAAAAGTACGGATTTATTCTTGGGTTTGCACTAGTAGCAGTAGGGGCATCGGCACAACTACAAAACGCAGAACTTTATCAGTTTGGAGTAAAGAATAGCGCGCTTATTAACCAGTCGGGGTTAATTCAGTCGGCATCCATTACTCAGGTGGGCATGAACAACGGCGCACGTGTACTACAGGATGGCGCCTTCAACCTA
>NZ_JTLD01000101.1 GCF_000798815.1 Alistipes sp. ZOR0009
CCAACCTTACCTACCGCAGCGTTTACTACGACGATGACACCAACCTCCCTGTGCCCATCACCATGGAGGAGAACGTGCTGGCTGGGGAAGCCTCCATATTTGTGCATACCATCCAGCAGTTTCTAAAGGGCGACACCGCCCTTGTAGAGCGAAACCTAAACATTATGGAGACATTATATCTTCCTAAAAATTCAAGTGATCCTGAACTTATGAAGTATGATGTTAACTTCTTCAAGGCGCTATACGCTAGGGATAGGTCTAAGTGCGAGGAGGCGCTGAGCGCGCTGGTTAGCCCCAAAATCCATCGGGCAAGAAATGACGACACTCTTCTGAAGAAGTACATATCAATGCCCGCACTGGGGTATGCTAAGCTGGCTTGGATATGTGGTGTGGAAGTAAGCGTAAAAAGCAAGTTAATACCAGCGGAGCTGC
>NZ_JTLD01000102.1 GCF_000798815.1 Alistipes sp. ZOR0009
GCCAAAAAACGTGAGGTCGGAGCCCAAAATGGCGTTTTGGAGGGCTGCAAAAAGTGTACTCAGAACAAAAATAAATATGGTCAGTGGTGTCAATGAATCTACTCAGAGCGAAAATAAATGAGGTCAGCGGTGCAAATAGAACTACTCGGAGCGATTTTAAATGGGATATGAGATTTGAGATGTGAGATTTGAGATGTGAGATTTGAGATGTGAGATATGAGATGTGAGATATGAGATGTGAGATATGAGATAATGGACAAGATTTTGCTCGCTTGTAATGTTTTCTTCCTGCTACTTTTTTGGCGCAAAAAAAGTAGCGCAAAAAAACAGGACAAAGACTAACTTGCATCGGTGGCTTATAGAAGCCTTAACTCTTTTATTGTTTACTGTCGATGGATTTAGGGTTACATTTTGGGTTATCCTTAACCTACCAAGTGCTGCTTATAAAAAAATCCTTTCCTCCTATGATATTTTCTTGCCAGCATGCAGCTCTATGCGCCAGTAGCCGCCTTGCCTGCCAACAGCACCTACCTACCGCTCTACGGTAAGGTACTTCTGGGCAAAAGCCTCGTCGAGGTGTACCTGCCAAATGCTATCGATGGTAAGGGTTACTGGGCACCTGTCCTGACCACCACCAGAAAAACTGTAGAACATCAGGTACTGGCTGCCGCAGTGGGGGCATTTGGTGTAGTAAACGTTGGGAATGTAGTTTTTTTCATGAAAAAGTACATGTTTTTTAGAAGCTATTGCACAACGAAAATTTTCATCAATATACACTATTTCATAGGCCAATTTTGATGCAATAAACTTTACAAACTCAATAAATTTTTCAGGAACAACTTCAAAAGGAACAATTCCCAACCTTGGAGCGAAAGATGGAAAATCGTCAATTTGAAGTTTCTCTTTACAATCTAAACAAGAAAAATTAATAATTGGGTCTAAATCCTCAAAAGTAAACGCAGAGCATTCATCCTTTAAATCGGTTTCCACACCAAACTGCATGTCGAACCTATCGCCTCTATTGGTGGTTACCACGCATTCTTCTAATCTATGTTTTAGTTCCATAGTTATTCAACTTTTGTATACTTAACAACATCGAATTCACTAAATAATCTTTCAAAACTAATCTTCGAGTACCACTGGATGCCACCACCAGCCTTGCCGTACCAGGGGATAACTTCGCCCTCGAATACCGTTAGCTCCTTGCCATCCTTCAGCTCTATGCGCCAGTAGCCGCCTTGCCTGCCAACAGCACCTCCTTACCGCTATACGGTAAGGTACTTCTGGGCAAAAGCATCGTCGAGGTGTACCTGCCAAATACAATCGATGGTAAGGGTTACCGGGCACCTGTCCTGACCGCCACCAGAAAAACTGTAGAACATCAGGTACTGGCTGCCGCAGTGGGGGCATTTGGTGTAGTAGATGTTGGGAATGTAGGTTTTGGAATGGAATAAAACAACTCCTTTGGATGCCTCTGCATAGCATATACCACCTCCATTTGTCGTTAGTTCAAATTCTAACCTTTTTGCAATAAACTTTATAAACTCAATAAAATCTTTATAGATTTCACCCCACGGATTTATGCTTAATCTAGGTTCATGCAGAGAAAATTCTCCTATTCCAATCTGCGTTTCGCAATCTAAGCAGTTAAAGCGAATTACGGGCTCTAAATCTGAATAGGAAAAAGCCCTACTCTGATCTTTTAAATCTGTTTCCACACCAAACTGCATGTCGAACCTATCGCCTCTATTGGTGGTTACCACGCATTCCTCTACTCTTTTTACTAGTTCCATTACTATTTAATTTTGGTGTAAATTATTAGATCATCCCTTTTCAAATCTTCAAAACTAATCTCCCGCTCGCCGTAGTCTACATCAGCGCACGAGGCTGGTCGAAGTCTAAAACTTCGTCCTTGCTAAGTAGCGGTCTGCAGACCGCAATCAAAAGTAGCAAAAAACAAGGCGTAGCTGTAGTGGTAGCAACTGCATTCTACTATTTTCTTCCCACTACTTTTTTGGCGCAAAAAAGTAGCACAAAAAACAGGGCGGAAATTAACTCGCACCGTCGGCTTATGGGTGCTTAGATCTTTGGGGAAAGGTAGCAGAACGATTCCGGTTTATGATTTTGGCTGCGGTCGACCTGCCGAGCGTTGCTCAAACAAATATTTTCGCCGTTGGCTGTGTGGCTAACGCCACGGGTGTTAACGGATGGGAACTTAGCGGCATCTTATACGACAGCTGCCGAATGTAGCAGGTGCTTCTTTTAGCAATGACGCGTGTAAAGCTTCCTCTAAGCTGCTAACATCTATATCAGGTAAACTTTACCCAGCAGCTAAGGCTATAAATCCAGAAAATTTCCTATCCGTAAAGAAGGTGGCGAAGCCACACCATCCCCGTCGAGGGTTTTGTTTGAAGCGGGCGGAGCAACCACAA
>NZ_JTLD01000103.1 GCF_000798815.1 Alistipes sp. ZOR0009
ACCCCGAAATCTACTCCCTACGCCCCGAACTTTACTCCCTTCGGTAAGGATAGACCTTCGGGCACCCCGGAAACCACTCCCCACGACGCTGAATTTGCTTCAAGAACCCCGAAATCTACTCCCTGCGCCCCGAACTTTACTCCCTTCGGTAAGGATAGACCTTCGGGCATCCCGGAAACTACTCCCTACGACGCTGAATTTGCTTCAAGAAGCCCGAAATCTTAAGCAAGCGAAAAAATAGTTGAAAACAGAGAAAAAAGGATTCTGTTGGAAAAAAAAGGAAGGGACTATGCTGACAAAAATTACAATACCATCGAAAATAGTAGGGGCGGCGTACCCGTAAACGTAAGAGAACTGTACTTGGCATATACGGGGAACAGCAAAGGATTAAGATCGGAAAGGCATCCTTCCGTTAGGAAGGGGGGTAAACCAAAAAAGGCCCCGAACTTTCGTTCGGGGCCTCTGTAAGGTTGGCGGCCACCTACTCTCCCGCTTGGTGTAGCAGTACCATCGGCGCTGGCGGGCTTAACGGCCCTGTT
>NZ_JTLD01000104.1 GCF_000798815.1 Alistipes sp. ZOR0009
GCCTCTGACCAACTCTAACCTACCGAGCGTTGCTCAAACAAATATTTCCGCCGTTGGATGTGTGGCTAACGCCACGGGTGTTGACGGATGGAATCTTTGAGGCTTTTATGTGCGGCAGTGGCCGGAAGTAGGAAGGCGCTACTGTTGGCGGATTTGTAGAGGGATATGAGATTTGCGATATGAGTAGTGAGATATGCGACTTTTTTGCTAATGGTTGATCTAAATTCTTATATGGGCATCGGTGTCGAGGAATTTCTACTTCGGCAGCTAATGCAATTAAAAGAAAAAATCCTCCATCCGTAATGAAAGTGGCGTTAGCCACACCATCCCCGTCGAGGGTAATGTTTGAAGCGGGCGGAGCAACCACAACATGGAGCATTGCAGAGACCTACAGCGCGCGTGCTAGCATATTTTGAGGGCATTCGCCCTATGCCGCAGCCTGCGAGTTAAGCCTCGACAGGATTTTCTTTGCTTCGTTTCTTTTTTCCTAAAAAGAAATGAAGTGAAAGAAACAGTTTACAAGACAAAAACCTACCATGCGCAACGTAATTCTTCCTATTCCTTTTTTGGCGCAAAAAAGGAATCGAA
>NZ_JTLD01000105.1 GCF_000798815.1 Alistipes sp. ZOR0009
ATAGGAGTATCCGCAGGAAATGGACAACCTCATGACAACATGATGCCATACCTCCCATTTCGCCTTTGCATTTGCTATAATGGAATTTTCCCAGTCAGAGAATAACCAAATCTTAAACTTAGCATTATGGATCCATATTTAGGAGAAATTAGATTGTTCCCATACAACAGAATACCATCAGCAGATGGTTGGAAGATCTGCAATGGACAGTCGCTTACCATGCAGCAAAACATGGCGCTCTACACCCTCATCGGCTCACAATTTGGGGGCGACGATAAAACATACTTCAACCTTCCCAATCTAAACGGAAGAGTGCTACTTGGATATGGAAGATCTCCCATATCTGGAAACGCC
>NZ_JTLD01000106.1 GCF_000798815.1 Alistipes sp. ZOR0009
TTTGTATTGCGGAATTTCTACTTCGGCAGCTAATGCTATATAACGAGATAATCCTCCATCCGTAGTAAAGGTGGCGCTAGCCACACCATCCCCGTCGAGGGTAATGTTTGAAGCGGGCGGAGCAACCACAACATGGAGCAATGCAGAACCCTACAGCGCGCGTGATAAGACATTTTGAAGGCATTGGCCCTACGCCGCAGCCTGCGAGTTATGCCTCGACAGTATTTTCTTTGCTTCGTTTCTTTTTTCCTAAAAAGAAATGAAGTGGAAGAAACAATTTACAAGACAACAACCTACCATGCGCAACCTAATTCTTCCCATTCCTTTTTTGGCGCAAAAAAGGAATCGAAAAAACATGGCGAAAATTAACTCGCACCGTCGGCTTATAGAGCCTTAACGCCCTTACTATAATAGGTAGAACGATCTAGGCTTACGCCTCTGACCAACTCTAACCTACCGAGCGTTGCTCAAACAAATATTTCCGCCGTTGGATGTGTGGCT
>NZ_JTLD01000107.1 GCF_000798815.1 Alistipes sp. ZOR0009
AGGAGGAGCTGGCAGCGTACCTCTTACCGTTAAAGGAGCGCTTTGCCGAGGTGGTGGAGCAGATGGAGTACTACAGTGCTCGACCTGTGGATGAGCTTGGATACACTCGATGAGCGTAATCGCTACTTTGGTGGGTCGTACAAGCACATTAAGATGATGGTGATAGCGAAGCTATGCGGCTCTCCGCTATATGATATGTTTTGCCAGAACACACTTGCAATTTACAAGAAGTATATTGAGGAAGGCGACGATTATTCCAATGAACTTGCTGCTTATGAAAGCGTAATAGAGCACTACAAGCAGCAGTAAGCGGGAGTCAGCACATTATCTAGCTATAAGAGTCGCCATAGCACCAGCGCAGCCACACCACGGCTGCTCTGTACTTTTTCATACTGCCAACTTGGCAAAAAGTACTTCGAGGTTTCTTAACTCCTTTACCGAGCCAGACTGAAGGATAACCGAAGGAACACCGAACCTATGAGCCTGGCTACAATAGGAACGATCCAAAAAGCGTGTCATCCCGTGCTGGTCACGGGATCTCCTGCGAGCTGGCAGAAATGTTAATAGAAAGGGAGGGCATGTGCAGAGTGTAGGAGATTGACTTCGTCGAACTTCGCTGCGCTACGGTTCCGGCCTACGCCGGGATGACAGCGTTGAGAAGGGCTACGCTGGGATGACAGCGTTGAGGAGGGCTACGCTGGGATGATACTCGACCAGCTACCTTCGGCCACTGTCGTACAAAAAGTCGCCAAGCTCCCATCCGTAAACAATTGTGGCGTTAGCCACACAGCCAACGGCGAAAATAGATGTTTGAGCAACGCTCGGTAGGTCGTTCGTAACCAAAATCGTAAACGGGAATCGTTCTGCTACCTTTTTCCATAAATCTAAGTACCTATTAGCCGACGGTGCGAGTTAATTTTCGCCCTGTTTTTTGTGCTACTTTTTTGCGCCAAAAAAGTAGCGGGAAGAAAACATCTAAATGCTATTGCTACTATCAGCAGTTGCACTTTGCTTTTTTGCTACATTTGGATGGCGGGCAGGTGGCTGCTGCTTGGCAAGGACGAAGACGCAACCCAGCATCCCTTCCTCTCCCAAGAAAGAGCAGCCAAGCAGCCTTTTTGCAAAAAGGCATTACTGTTAACTAAACCAAACAAAACAGGAGGTGATAACCAGCTGCCAAGCGGTAGCTAAAATGGTAGCGGTGTACTCACCTAAAAATGGAGCTAAGCGCCATTTAACACAACAACAAAAGCATTAATATACAGAATACCAATACTTACAGCTCAAAAACAAGCCTCTACAAGCCAAAAAGAAAGGGCTACAAGCCAAAAAGTTTTTGGTTCATTAATATATTTAGGCTTGAATTAAGGAATGTGAGCCTGTTTTTAGGGCTAGAATGGCAAAAATGAGCAACACTATGGCCAAAATATGCAGCACTATGCCCGAAATTTCGAACGCTGCGCCTAAAATATGAGGCGCTGTGCCTAAAATAAGCGACAGTAGTGCTTGTTTGAGCGAAAGAATGCCTTGCATGAGCGAAAAAAAGGGCTGC
>NZ_JTLD01000108.1 GCF_000798815.1 Alistipes sp. ZOR0009
TTCCTTTTTCATCATTTCTTTTCAAGGATGAAAAGAAACGAAGCAAAGAAAAATCCTATCGAGGCTTAACTCGCAGGCTGCGGCGTAGAGCCACATCTTTCTAAGCCGCTTGGCACGCGCGCTTATCCGATTCTCATTAGATATGTTGTGGTTGCTCCGCCCGCTTCAGACAAAACCCTCGACGGGGATGGTGTGGCTGACGCCACTTTTATTACGGATGGGGGATATTCTGGATTTATAGCCTTCGCTGCCGGATAAAGTTTGCCTGATATGGATGTTAGCAGCTTAGAGGTAGCTTTACACGCGTCGTTGCTAAAAGAAGCACCAGCTAC
>NZ_JTLD01000109.1:0-403 GCF_000798815.1 Alistipes sp. ZOR0009
ATGTGGTGTGGAAGTAAGCGTAAAAAGCAAGTTAATACCAGCGGAGCTGCTTCCTATTATGCCAAACCCATCATACGAAACACCTTACGAGTTTTTAAGCTAACGCATACACTTCCATTTCTTTGGCAAAGAATAAATGAGCGGTGATTGGTAGCATTTTGCTAATGCTAACCCCTCGCTAGCCGAAGAGTAAACGTGCAAGGCTGGGCATAGTCTGCGACTATGTCGAATTTAAGTAGCGGTCTTTGACCGCCATTAAACCACATAACAGCGCAGCCACCACGGCTGCTCTTTGCTATTTTTGCTATTTTGCTACATTTGGATGGAGGTCGGGTGGCTGGTGCTTAGCAAGGACGAAGACACAACCGAACACGAAGTGCGAGCTCAGCGAAGCTAATCTTCG
>NZ_JTLD01000109.1:413-2396 GCF_000798815.1 Alistipes sp. ZOR0009
CCAGCCTAGTGCGCAGATATAGACTACGGCGAGCGGGGCGACCTTAAGGCAGACATTCTGAAGGTGCTTAAGTCCGAAAAGGGCAAGGCGGCGTTGAATAAACTGACAAAAGAAAGGAAACAAGCATTTTTTCCAGATATTGAAAAATCAGGTGAAGTGCTAAAAGAAGATATTGAAGGTTTTGTCAACAAGAATTATTCACGAATAATTGAAAAATACTAGATATGTATCATTTGCTGCAAGAAAACAAGAGCATTAGTTCTGATATGCACTATTGTGGTGATTCTATCGTTTGTGAATACGATGGGTTTATTGAGATTTTTGATGAAAAAACAAAAAATAGGATCGAGATTAATGAGAAATTTGCTATTGAAAATACAAATACATCGGAATATTTATTGGTAAGTACAAAAAACAAGATATTAAAAATTAGCATGTCTAATCTTTTAATAGAAACTCTTGTTGATTTTCCGCCAGTGCAAAGGCGGCAGATTAAATTTGTTAATGATATAGATGCTATATGTCGAGAAAAAGATAATGATAAATGGTTTTTGCGGGGTGTTTCATTAACGTCAGAATTAATTAAATGGGAAGTCGAAAACGACACAACTTTTACAGTTGAAGTAGTCGGTGATTTTGTTCTACTAACCGATTCTGAGAAGAATTCCATCCTAACCTGCCGCTCGCTGAAGACCGGAGGGGTGCTTTGGCAGGCCGATGTTGCTGAACTAGGGAGATACGAGAATTTTGAGGGAAAAGTAGTTGATGGAAGTATTCGAGAAGTATATACAGATGGCGATTTAGTTGTAGCGAAAGTTATTTCGTACGGCTTAGCGGCCTATCGTATGGCAACTGGCAAGTTTGTATGGGGACATAAAGGTGGTAATGCAGGTTACTACCTAGTTGCCTTGTACAACAACAACTTTCATATATTTTCTGACTTCTACTACGAGGTGGATGCGCAAACGGGCAAGAAGCTAAGGCAGGAGGAGTTTGCTCCGCTGCTCAAGCAGGTAGGCTTCAGAAGCTACTGGCTAACCCAGCCTGCCGTTAACGAAAAGTACATTGCCATAGCCTCGCACTACGATTCGGCCATTCTGCTCATCAACCGGGCAGACTTTACCGTTGCGCAGCGGATAGACCTCGAGGGCTGCCAAAATGGGATACCGCTACCCAACACGCCCCGCTTTCACGGCAACCGTCTCTTCCAGTTCGATGGCGACGGTACGCTGCACGTATTTCAGGAAGATTAGAACATATACACCAGTGCAGCCACAACGGCTGCGCTTTGTTTTTTTATACTGCCAGTTTGGCAAAATGCACTTCGAGGTTTCTTAACTCCTTTACCGAGCCAGACCGAAGGATAACCGAAGGAACACCGAACCTATGAGTCCAGTTACAATACGAACGATCCAAAAAGCGTGTCATCCCGTGCTGGTCACGGGATCTCCTGAGGGTTGGCAGAAATGCTAATAGTTGAAGATGGTAGTGCTTGTTCTGAGGAGATCCCGGCCTACGCCGGGATGACAAACGTTGAGGAGGCCTACGCAGGATGACAGCGCTGAGGAGGATCAATGTTCGGATGACAAGTGTGGCAGTACCTATTCTGAGAAGATTGACTTCGTCGAACTCCGCTGCGCTACGGTTCCGGCCTACGCCAGGATGACAGCGTTGAGGAGGGCTACGCTGGGATACACTTGACCAGCTACATTCGGCCACTGTCGTACAAAAAGTCGCTAAGCACCCATCCGTCAGCACCCGTGGCGTTAGCCACACAGCCAACGGCGAAATTGGCTCCTTGCAGTCGCCGAGCTCCGCTACGCTACGGTTCATGTTTGAGCAACGCTCGGCAGGTCGTTCGTAACCAAAATCGTAAACGGGAATCGTTCTGCTACCGTTCTCCAAAAATCTACGCACCTATAAGCCGACGGTGCGAGTTAATTTTCGCCCTGTTTTTTGTGCTACTTTTTTGCGCCAAAAAAG
>NZ_JTLD01000109.1:2406-3427 GCF_000798815.1 Alistipes sp. ZOR0009
AAAACCAGCAGAATGCAAATGTTCTTATCAACAGCTGCGCTTTGCTTTTTTGCTACTTTTGGATGGTAGTTGGGAGGCTGGTGCTTAGCAAGGTCGAAGTCACAGACTTCGCCCAGACTAGTGCGCTGATGTAGACTACGGCGAGCAGGGGGGAATTGAATCACTTAACAATTAAGAAATACAAACCTGTAAATATAACCACCACAGAATGGAATAATATCAAATCTTGGCTAGGTTATTAAGAGAAATATTCTTTAAATTCTTTATCAATAGATAAATCAACGAATTGGTCAATGTCTTTATAGATATTGACCAATTCTATTATTGAGGAAACCTCTTTACTCTTGTTTGTATGATCAAAGTTTTCAATCGCAAAGGAATTACCACTTTTTAAATAGTTTAATAATACTTTTGTTTTGCCAATGGCAAAACTTTGTCCAGAGGCAATTTGAAAGGCATCTAAAATATCACAAATTTCTTTGTATGAGACTGAAGATGTATCTTCCAGTTGTTTCTTTAATTTATGTTGAAAATCAGCAATCATTTCTTATTTAGAGAAAGTAAAACGTAAGTTTAGTTGCAGTCAAAGTAAATCAATTATTATGAATAACCCTGCTAGCCGGGTTAAACTACTCAGTTAAACAGAGGCTACAGTAATCACCTTAGCTAGCCGTAGTCTAAATTAAACGCACAGGGCTCGGCGGCATTTGTAATGCCGTCGAACTTAAGTAGCGGTCTTTGACCGTCATTAAAAAACATAACAACGCACCCATTACGGCTGCGCTGTTCTTTTACTTTTGAATGGCAGTCGGGAGGCTGGTGCTTAGCAAGGACGAAGACACAACCGAGCACGAAGTGCGAGTTCAGCGTAGCTAATCTTCGCTTAGGCACGAACGCTGATGTAGATTATGGCGATTGACAAAGGAAAGGTTGGTGTATAAAAGACTGCTAACCTAAATATTATTCCTTTTTCATCATTTCTTTTCAAGGATGAAAAGAAACGAAGCAAAGAAAAATCCTG
>NZ_JTLD01000110.1:0-2688 GCF_000798815.1 Alistipes sp. ZOR0009
TCGATGAGGATGACGAGCAGTTTTCGATTACTCTCTCATCGCTTACAAATGTTGATGCTGGAACTTTAGTCGGCGTTGGTACCATTACCGATAACGATGCAGCACCTTCGCTATCGATCTCCGATGCTTCAACGGCCGAGGGAGGAAAGCTCTCGTTTACAATTACTCTTTCTGCTGCTAGTGAAAAGACGGTTACCGTAACGGCTGCTTCTGCCGATGGCTCTGCTACAGCTGCCGATAACGACTATACGGCTCTTGCAAGCACGATTGTAACCTTTGCTCCTGGCGAAACATCCAAGGTCGTGGAGGTACAAACTTCCAATGACGGAAAATATGAAGGTAACGAAGATATATTGCTGAATCTCTCGTTGTCTGCGAATGCTACCATAGCCGATGCGCAAGGTGTAGGCACCATCACCGACGAGGCGGATAAGCCTGAGATAGCAATCGACCCGGCTACAACAGCCGAGGGAGGCAACCTTTCGTTTAGGATTTGGCTTTCTAAGCCTGCTACTGCGCCAGTAACGGTGAGCTACAAGACCTCCGACTTTGCGGCTGCTATTGGCAAGGCTTCGGGAGGAACAGACTACACCGCTGCTCCGCTTACAGCTATTACGTTTGCTGCTGGTACTACCGAGCAAACGGTAGCAGTTGCCTCTTCGAACGACGACGTTTACGAGGGCGACGAAACATTCAAGGTGGAGCTTTCGGGTGCTTCGGCCAACAGCACAATTAGCGCCACGGCCGGTGTTGCCCTAGGTACCATCACCGATGAGGCGGATAAGCCTACCATCACAGTTAGCGATGCGTCGGTTGCTGAGGGTGGTAATCTGGAGTTTGTGGTCTCTCTTTCAAATGCAGCTGTTGCTCCCGTTACGGTAGAGTGCAAGTCGGAAGACTACCTACCTGCTGCGGATGGTAAAGCGGCTGGAGGTACCGACTATCAGGTTGCGGGGCTCGTTACTCTTACATTCCCAGCCAACAGTACGGCTTCTCAAACGGTGACTGTTCCTACCACAAACGATACAAGGTTCGAGGGTGATGAAATAATGAAGTTGGTTCTGGCGAATAGCTCGTCCAACAGCACCATCGCGAAGTCAACAGCAGTTGGTACCATTACCGATGCTGCCGACTACCCTTCGCTGAGCATCACTGGTGCTTCAGTTGCTGAGGGTGGCTCGCTCGGATTTGTGGTAACGCTGAGCAACGAATCGTACTTGCCTATTACGGCTAAGTACTCTACCAGCGATGGTACTGCCAAGGATTCCGACTCCGACTACACTCCTGTCAACCTTGGCACGATTACATTTGCTGCTGGCACAACAGCACTTACCACTACGGTAAATGTCGCCACCATCAACAATAATATTTATGAGGGCGATGAGACCTTAAACGTAACCCTTTCTGATGCAACCAACGCAACGATTAGCGCCACTGGCGGCGCTGCAGAAGGCACCATCACCGATGAGGCTGATAAGCCTTCATTGAGTATTGCTGATGCGGTTTCTGTCAATGAGGGTGGCGATTTATCGTTTAGGGTTTCGTTGAGCAATTTAACAGCGACTCCTGTTACTGTGTTTGCAAAAACGACTGACGGTTCTGCAACTTCTGCAGACAACGACTATACTTCTCTAGGACTAACCAAGATTACGATCCCTGCTCTGGCAGGTTTTGTAGATGTGGCTATTCATACTACTGCGGATGCAACATTTGAGGCTGATGAGGATCTTTTTGTTCAGCTTTCGAATCCGTCTTCTAATGCCTCTATTGCAGCAGATAAGGCTAAGGGTATTATTCTAAACGACGATGCTAAGCCAACGGTTTCCATCGCTAATGTTTCGGCTTCAGAGGGCGATCCTTTGGTCTTCGAGGTTAGACTTTCCAATCCTAGCGATAAGGTTATTACGGTTGACTATACCGAAAGCGACGTTACGGCCACTTCCGGAACCGATTTTACAGCTCTCCCTTCGGGATCATTAACCTTTAATCCGGGTGAGGTGGTTAAGCTTATTAGCGTTCAAACAACGCTCGATGCTTTAGATGAGGCTGATGAAACCTTCTCCATTGCCCTTTCTAATCTGGTAAATGTTGATGCTGGTTCGGTTACTGCGGTAGGCACAATCATAGATGTAAACGCCCTTCCTACCCTTTCGGTAGGCGACGCTACAGTAGCCGAGGGCGGCAAGCTGCAGTTCGTGGTAAGCCTCAGCGCAGCTAGCGGCAAGGCGGTAAGCGTTAAGGCTTCCTCCGCCGATGGTTCCGCAACGATTGCCGATAACGACTACACTTCCGCATCCAACCTAACGGTAACCTTTGCCCCGGGCGAGGTTTCCAAGGTGGTGGAGGTGCCAACTACGGCCGACACCAAGTTCGAGAGCGACGAAACCATATCGCTTGAGCTAACAGATGCCACCAACGCTACCATAGCTGATGGCAGCGCTACCGGAACGATAACCAACGACGATACCAAGCCAACGGTTGCGGTGGGTAGCCCAACGGTTACCGAGGGCGGCGTGCTCGCCTTCGTGGTGAGCCTCAGCAACCCTAGCGATCAGGCCATATCGGCTGGCTACACCGTAGAGGATGGTACCGCCACAATGGGTACCGACTTCGACAACGTGCCCGCGGGTACGCTCTCCTTTGCTGCTGGCGAGACGAGCAAAACCGTGCTGGTACCAACCACCGACG
>NZ_JTLD01000110.1:2698-3314 GCF_000798815.1 Alistipes sp. ZOR0009
AATAGCCTGGTAAATGTCGATCCCGACAAGCTGGTTGGCGTGGGTACGATCCTCGACAACGACGGCGCTCCTACCCTTTCGGTGGGCGACGCTACAGTAGCCGAAGGCGGCAAACTGCAGTTTGTGGTGAGCCTCAGCGCAGCTAGCGGCAAGGCGGTAACCGTTAAGGCTTCCTCCGCCGATGGTTCCGCTACAACAGCCGATAACGACTACACTTCCGTATCGAACCTAGCGGTAACCTTTGCCCCAGGCGAGGTATCCAAGGTGGTGGAGGTGCCAACTACGGCCGACACCAAGTTCGAGAGTGATGAAACTATATCGCTTGAGCTAACAGATGCCACCAACGCTACCATAGCCGATGGCAGCGCTACTGGAACGATAACCAACGACGATACCAAGCCAACGGTTGCGGTGGGTAGCCCAACGGTTACCGAGGGCGACGTGCTCGCCTTCGTGGTGAGCCTCAGCAACCCTAGCGATCAGGCCATATCGGCTGGCTACACCCTAGAGGATGGTACCGCCACAATGGGTACCGACTTCGACAACGTGCCCGCGGGTACGCTCTCCTTTGCCGCTGGCGAGACGAGCAAAACCGTGCTGGTACCAACCACCGACG
>NZ_JTLD01000110.1:3324-136055 GCF_000798815.1 Alistipes sp. ZOR0009
GGCAGCCTGGTAAATGTTGATCCCGACAAGCTGGTTGGCGTGGGTACGATCCTAGACAACGACGGCGCTCCTACCCTTTCGGTAGGCGACGCAACGGTAGCCGAAGGCGGCAAGCTGCAGTTTGTGGTGAGCCTCAGCGCAGCTAGCGGCAAGGCGGTAACCGTTAAGGCTTCCACCGCCGATGGCTCCGCTACTACGGCTGATAACGACTACACTTCCGTATCCAACCTAGCGGTAACCTTTGCCCCAGGCGAGGTATCCAAGGTGGTGGAGGTACCAACTATGGCCGACACCAAGTTCGAAAGCGACGAAACCATAGCGCTTGAGCTGACAGACGCCACCAACGCTACCATAGCCGATGGCAGTGCTACCGGAACGATAACCAACGATGATGCTACTCCCGCTATCTCTGTTGCTGATGCTACAGCAATCGAGGGTGATAAGCTTCGCTTTAGGATTACTCTTGATAAGGTATCGGATAATGAGGTTTCTGTTAACATTGGACTTCAAGATATCACTACAAGTAGCAGCGACTACAGCGCTTTACCTTCTATTACCGTTACTTTTGCTGCTGGCGATCTTGAAAAATGGGTGGAGGTTTCTACTCTTAAAGATGCTATTGTAGAGGGCAATGAGCAGGTTAAGCTGGTGCTATCGGGTGCTACAAATGCTACTATTGCTGTTCCAGAGGCTATAGGAACTATTACAGATGTGATGGTTAAACCGCTGAACTTCGACTTCGAGGTTTCGGGTACAGAGGATAGTCCGGTCTCTATTCCTAAGAACGGTTTTGCAGATAACTTCGACAAGGACTACAAGACCGAACTCTTAAAGGTTAAGATTGAATCGTTACCCGAAAATGGAAGTTTGGTGCTAAACGGTAGCCCCGTTAAGGTAGGCGACGAAATCAGCTCGGCCGATCTAGATATGCTGACCTTTATCCCAACTCCTAACTGGAATGGAGAGACATCCTTTAAGTGGAAGGGACAAAATAGCGCTGGGTACGCTGATGTTCCTGCGGTTGTTACCATAAAGATTGCTGGGGTAAACGATCTTCCCGAAGCTACCAACGATAGCTTTATGATCGACGAAAAGGCCCTTCTTTCGGGTAATCTAGCGGCTAACGATAAGCTCTCGGGCGATGGTGGCAACACCTTTACGTTGGTTGGTCTTCCTGCTCATGGCGAGGTTATTCTTAATAGCGATGGCTCGTTTACCTATACTCAAAAGGGTGGCTATGCGGCTAATGACAGCTTTACCTATAAGCTATGCGATGCAAATGGCGATTGCTCAACGGCATCAGTCAACATCGTCATTACCCAAATAATTAACAACATAAAGCCACCTGTTGCGGCAAACGACAATGCCACAACTAAGGGTGATACGCCTGTTACAATAAGCGTACTAGCTAACGATTCCGATCCCGATAGCCAGCTGCTTCCCGAAACGCTGACAATTCTCGATCAGCCACAGCACGGAACCGTTGTGGTTAACGGTGATGGAACGGTAACCTACACGGCCAACAAGGGTTATGTTGGCGAGGACACCTTCACCTACAGGATTTGCGATAACGGTAATCCTCAAATGTGCGCAACAGCAACCGTTAACGTTACGGTTAGCGGCTTGGATGTAAAAATCCCCGATGGCTTCTCGCCTAACGGCGATGGCGTTAACGATCGCTTTGTAATTAAGGGGTTGGAAACCTATCCAAACAACGTGCTAAGAATCTTCAACCGCTGGGGTAACATCGTTTACCAGATGAAGGGTTACGACAACTCTTGGGACGGAAAGAATGGTGGCAAGGGGCTACATATCGGTGTAGATCTTCCGGATGGAACCTACTACTACATTCTCGATTTGGGAGATGGCTCGAAACCACAAACTAGCTTCGTTGTAATTAAGCGTTAACCCAACCCTAAGCAATAGAGTAATTATGAAAAAAATAAATAAGCTGGTACTAACGCTAATCGCCCTTGCGGCGATTAGCTTAGCGCCAAAAACAGGCAAGGCTCAGTACGATTTCATGTTTACGCAGTACATGTGGAATGAGGTGGCCATTAACCCAGCCTACACGGGCTCGCGCGATGCTATTTCGCTTGTCGGACTGTACCGCAACCAGTGGGTCGGAATGAAGGGTGCCCCTACAACCAAGAGCATATCGCTCAACGCACCGGTTTACAAGGAGCGCGTTGGCTTGGGCATTAACTACCTGAAGGATGAGATTGGGGTAAACTCTACCGACTACCTTAACCTCTCCTACTCCTATAGCATTCGCTTTAAGAACTCCACCCTTGCATTTGGCCTATCTACCGCACTCGGTCTGATAAAGGAGTACTATTCGCGTGCCGAAACAACCGATCCGGGTGATGTACAGTTTCAGGAGGATTCGCCCAGGGCAAAGATGCCCAACGCAGGCTTTGGCGTTTACTACTATACCGACAGGTACTACGTGGGCTTCTCCATTCCCCGTCTTATAAAGAATCAGATAGACCCAAAGGATAATTTTTCGGTTATCAATAAGGTCGACTATAAGTACATGCACTACTTCCTTACGGCTGGAACCTACTTCAACCTAAACGATGGGCTCAAGTTTCAACCCAGCGCCATGCTTAAGGTGGTAAATGCCGCACCTATCGAGCTCGACCTTACCGGGCAGCTGGTAATACGCGATACCTTTTGGGTAGGGGCCGGCTGGCGTAGCGGCGATGCGATAACCTTCCTCACGTCGGTTTACCTCACGCCGCAGCTGCGCATCGGGTATTCGTACGACCACACCACATCCGAGCTCTCGAAGTACAACCATGGCACCCACGAGATATGCTTCGGCTACGACTTTAGCCTTAAGGCCAAAAAGATTGTATCCCCACGTATTTTTTAGCGATATAGATGATGAAGAAACTTTTAGTTGTAGCCCTGCTTGCATGCTTGCAGATGGGCGTTCAGGCGCAGTCGCTGAGCATGCGAAAGGCGGAAAAGAGCTACAAGGCGAAGGCCTATGCCGATGCCATCCCTAGCTACAAGAAGGCTATTAATGCCGACTCCACCAACAAGCTGGCCGTACATAGGCTGGCCGACTGCTACCGCCTGGTGGAGGATTACAGCAACGCTGCGGCCACCTATGCGGTGCTCGAAAAAAGAGGCCTGCTAGAGAACCGCGAACCCTACTACTACAGCCAAACGCTGATGCAGCTCGGGAATTTCGACAGGGCTAAGGAGGTGGCAAAAATCAACAACCCCTCGGATGGAAAGGATGTTACCTACAGCAACATCCTCGATGCCATAGAGAATCAGAAACCCTACTACTTCGAGGATACTCTGGGCTTTTCCATAGTAAACCTCAAGCAGATAAACACCCCAAGCAGCGAAATCGGGGCGGCGTTCTTCGGATCGTCCATCCTATACTCATCCAACCAGTTCGTAAACGACTACCTCAACAACCGACATGGCTGGACGGGCAACGACTTCTACTCGCTTAGGGAGGCCAAGGGCACGGCAAAGCCTATCGTACACGACGAGCTCAACTCGCGCTACAACAACGGCCCATCGTTCTACAGCGCGGCAGAGCGGAAGCTCTACGTAACCCAAAACCTCACCTCCTACCTAAAGATACGCAAGCAGGAACAAAGCGAATCGATACTAAAGGTGATGGTCTATACCTACGATAGCGCAAGGGCTAAATGGACAAACGAAACCCCGTTTGCATTCAACAACGACAGCTACAACGTGGCCCACGTATCGCTCAACGAGCGGGGCGACATCCTTGCCTTTGCCTCCGATATGCCCAACGGCTTTGGAGGGATGGATATCTACCTTTCGTACAAAAAGGATGGGGTTTGGAGCCAGCCTGTAAATGCCGGGAAGAACATAAACACTAAAGGGAATGAAATCTTCCCCTCGTTTTATGGCAACACCGTCCTCTTCTTCTCCTCCGATGGACAGCGCGTTCATGGTGGGTTAGACATCCTTTACGCCAAGCTAACGCCTAACGGTGCCGCCAATCCCCGCATAATCCCCCTACCCGTAAACAGCAACAACGACGATTTCGGCATACAGTTCTCGGCCGACAAGCAAACCGCGCTGTTTGCCTCCAACCGAGCTGGCGGCGCTGGCGACGATGATATCTACCTGCTCACGCTAAAGCGCCCCTTCTCGACAGACTACATAATAAAGGGCGTGTCGATTAATAAGGAGACGCAAAAGGTACTTCCTAATGCAGCCATCACGCTTTCCGATTCGTTGGGTACCAAGCTGGGCAGCGCTACCTCCGACAGCCTAGGCCGATTCACCTTCATCGTCGAAGATCCCCTAGCCTTTAAGGTCGACGGGTCGAAGCTCAGCTTTATCGATGGAAGCATCGCCTCAACATTCCCCAAGGGGAAGAGCAGCGTAGAGGTTACCGTTCCGCTAACACCTACCTTTAGCGTATCGCTATATGCCTTAATAGTGGATAAGCGCACCGCCAAGCCGCTCGATAAGGTAAAGGTCGAAATGGTGGATGCCAAAACGGGCGCCCCATTCCTTTCGCTCAATACGGACGAAAGCGGTAGCTTCCTAAAGGTCCTCGAAGGCGTTAAAATGAACGATCAGCTATCCTATAAGATTAACCTAGAGCGAAACGGGTACATCCCCAAGCAGCTAACCTTTTCTAAGAGGATAACCCGTCCGGGGCAAATAGACATGATGTCGGAGCTCGATATCACCCTCGAACCATTTGAGGTGGGCAAGGATATCGGTAAGTTGATAAGCATAAACCCCATTTACTTCGACCTTTCAAAATGGGATATCCGCCCCGATGCCTCTGTCGAGCTGGATAAGATCGTAAAGGTAATGCAGGAAAACCCAACGATGGAGATCGAGCTGGGCTCGCATACCGACTGCCGATCATCGGCCCAGTTTAACCAGACCCTCTCCGAAAAGCGTGCGAAATCATCCACCGAATACATCGTATCTAAGGGGATAGATGCAAAACGAATCACCTTTAAGGGGTATGGCGAAAGCCGCCTGATAAACAAGTGCGCCTGCGAAGGGCCAAAGAAATCGAAGTGCCCCGAAAGCGAGCACGCCAAAAATAGGCGCACCGAATTCGTAATCACCAAACTCTAGCCATAGATCTTTTATCCAATAACCAACAGCAGGAATCGCATTGCGCGGCTCCTGCTGTTTTTTATATAGGCATGCGATATGCCACTATACTCGCTCCTTTTATCTTAATCGGTAATACAACTTGAAAGGGAGTAGACTAGCCTACCAGAAGCAAGGCAATGCCCTCCGTTTTATATTCAAATTGTTGTAATTGCAGTTAAAACAAAAAGTCCTACCTTTGCAGCCTATGTCAATAGCATTTAAATCGGATTTGGTTAAGTAAACAATCTGTATTTTACGTACAGGTTGTCCCTTCATTTTCGGAGAGTTCTTCTCTGAAGCATCTTTATATTATCATAACTTTAGGTTTCACTTGCGTTTAAAAACGGAAGCAATGAATAACTTGTATCTATATGGTTGGAACGAGAATCTTTTCCAACAAAAACAAAATTCCAACTACAAAGACCTCATACACGCACGAGTAACCGTTACTCATAAAACTTGCTACGAAGTGGTTGCTGAAGCAGGTTTTTATACCTGCGAGCTAGCGGGCAATATGCTTTACGGAAAGAGCAGCTCCGAATATCCTTGCACTGGCGATTGGGTCATCTTTAATCCTTTAGATGCTCAAAAAGGCATCATCCTAGACCTACTCCCTCGACAAAAGGCGCTTTACCGGCAAAAAAGCGGAGCAATCTCAGAAAGGCAGGCGGTAGCTTCATTTATAGACAAAGCGTTTATCGTGCAAAGCCTAGACAGCAGCTTTAATGTACGCCGAATTGAACGCTTTATGCTTCAAGCCGCAGACGAAGAAATTCAGCCAATCTTAGTCTTAACGAAGGCAGACTTAGGCTTCAATCCAGACGAAACAGGTAGAGCCTTGAAGCATATCTCCGGTAGGTTGCCCATTTTTTATACGAGCATACAAAAGCCCGAAAGCATCGATCGGCTTCGAGCATATATCGCTACGGGCGAAACAATTGTCGTTACAGGAATGTCGGGAGTAGGTAAAAGTACGCTTATAAATGCGCTTTGCAGGCAGGACATTTTGCAGACTGGTGAAATTAGCGACTCAACAGGAAAGGGTAAGCATACCTCCACTCGTAGAGAAATGGTTTTAATGCCCGATTCGGGTGTGCTGATTGACACTCCAGGTGTAAAGCTATTTGGCGTTACAAACGACAATTCCGATAGCCTATCGGAAATCTTAGATATATCAGACTATCAGGATAAATGCCGATTCAACGATTGCCAGCATATTAACGAAAAAGGATGTGCCGTAATCGAAGCCGTCGAAAATGGAGAAATAGACAGAGGCGTTTACGAAAGCTACCTTAAGCTCCGTAGGGAGGCATGGCACTATAACACCTCCGTTCATGAAAAACGTAAGTACGAAAAAACGTTTTCCAAGATGGTGAAGAGCCATAAGAATAGTAACAAAATGTAATTGAGTAGAGCTGATGAAATAGAAAGCGAGCAAGCCAAGAATAGGCGCACCGAACTCGTAATAAACAAACTCTAATAGTAGATCTTTTATCCAATAACGAACAGCAGGAATCGTATTGTGCGGCTCCTGCTGTTTTTACTATATAGCAAAATTCGTGTCTATCCTCAATAAAAAAATAATTGACGCTGCTACATATAACCGTAGATTAAAGGCTTTTGGAGATTTACACCAATTTTATCGTAATTATATTATTAGAGTCCTTAACACTGACTTTAAACCATCTTTCTAAACTCTTAATCTTTTTGAACCAATCCTCAAATGCTATGCAACGATTATCAATCTCCAAGGTAACAATCCCGTTATTCCCGTCTACTTCAATGCTAATTTTTCCCAATAAGCAATCAGGGGTATGCTGGTTGAAGAATTTGATCGGTTCAATAGTATCAACTAGTGCGAGTAGGAAAAGAAACTGATTTTCTGGACTACATGCATGAGGTCCACGAATCAACTCTTTAAGGTCATTTTCTTGATAAGTATTTCTTGATTTTTTGTCTGCAAGCCAAATATTGTGATCCATAATTGTACTTGCGGCTATACTATAATACTTTTTGTGGTTTTTATCATAATGTAGACCTTTGTATTTAAAATCATCAGGGTTGAATACTTCTCCTCTCTCTTTATAATAAGCTTCTGCAAGTTCTTGACACTTTACATAATTTTCATTCAGCCTATGATAAAGTACTAAACCTCCCACAATTCCATGATTAACAGTATTAATACACGATGTACGGCAATATTCATAGTATTTTTTTATCGTTTCAACCGAGTAAAGGGAACTTGATTCTCCCTCTTTGAGAAGGTCATAATACGTAGAATAAATTGGCAGCCAACACCCCAATCTTTGATTAAGTAATTCTAAACAAGTTTCTTCTGGAGGATATTCTTCCTTATTTAATTCAACCACATATCCCATATCGTGGTAAAGACTGGTAAGAAACCATAAGTAAAGAAACCCAGGCCCTTCTTCTAAAAGTTTTGGGAAGAGCTTTTCTTTAATCAGGATTCCTAGAAAAAAAGATGAAACAGAATGAAGTTGGCGGTTTGATCTGTCCATTTTTAAAAGAGTCACATCCTTGTTTGCTGCTCCAAAATAAGACTCAATAAAACGCCTTGCATTTTCATTGTTATCGTGCCCACATCCCATGTGGAAAGGATTAGTTTCAATGGTAAGTTTGTCGTAATATTTCCATCTCTCACTATCCTCAAAAATATCATGGTATTCTGCAAGTAGATTTTTCATTCTCAGATCAGGTATATTTTATCAAGCTACTTATCAATTAGGCTTTGCCAGCCATCTCGCGCACCCATTCTATCAATTCGAGTTCGCTCTTAGCCTCCCCCTTATTTGGCGATCGCTCGGCCAAACGCTTGGCCTCGGCAAAAAGCCTATCGGCCTTAGCCGTGTCATTCTCCACAAGCAGAGCGTAGGCGTACAGCAGCCGCTTCTTCCCCACTTGGTAGCGCTCACTCTTGCCAACATACTTTTTCAACTCCTTGGTGTAAAGCGCCTCGACCTCATCGGAACGACGTGCCCCCATAAGCTCGCAGAAAAGCATTTCACATTGCCACTCCAAGCGGTAAAGCATTGCCAGCTTAGGGGCAAACGGGCGGATAAGATCTAGGCACTCGGTAGCCTGCGCCAGCTCCTTCCTATCCATGTGCCAACCCGCACGCAGCAGCGCGACGAACATGTGCATGTAGCTGCCGTAGCGGGGCTGCTCGGGTAGAACAAACCACTCCTCAGGCATGTCACGCAGCCGCGTACCGCTACTCTGCAGCCCATTAACCTGAAGCATCAACCAAAATACGTGGCGCGCATAGTCGTCCTTCTTAAGGGTGAAGAGATTCTTCCCATCGTTGGGAACTCCCGATACCACCATAGGAATTCCGTTGGTAAGCACAATTAGGATTCCCGATGCAGCGAGCGTGGCAAGAATTATTACAGAAAAGAAAGAGGTAAAGCTAAATACGAACAGCAGCAACAGGCAGCTAGTTGATACAATAAAGTTCATCAGCACCCCACCTAAGTTGTAGAGCACGTAAGGAACGGGTTGAATACCTTCGGGAGGCATCATTAGCGCCTGCCCACCAGTACCGGGAATATGGTAGCGTCGCACCTTCAGCTTACCGTTATCGCGGACTAGCATCACCCGAAGAATCCGAAACGAAACAAATCGGTAGCCCGAAATTGCCCCGAAAACCAGGTGACCAACCTCGTGGACAATGATTTGCACAAAGAAACTAGCAAAAAAAATGAGCAGCGCCCAAAGGGGGTAAAGGTCGTTGTGCGATGAGCCCTTTGTCAGATGGTCAATAAATACCATTAAGAAGACACCCACAAAAGCTCCAAAAAGGAGAGATATGGCCAAGGTTATCCAATGACTATAATTCTTAGGTTTACTCATAGAATCGTAGAATTATTTAGGTTTCTAAGGTAGCACAATTATCGACCAATAGAGCAATCGCACCTGCTTCTACTATCGTTCACCCCTACCCTACGCCATCTAGCCAACTTGCCGATAACTTTCTATTCAATCTTTTTGCGGATTCAATTATGCAATAGGCAGTCGCCGTTCCCAGAAAAACTAAAACACATCACCTCAATCACAATTGTACTTGCAGTATCATTCTTTTCAATGGTATAGACCATAAACTTAAGCCTCTTAAAAAACAAACTCCATTCCTTTATCAGATGATCTCATTGTAGTAAAATCCTCAGATTCAAATTACCGCTCCTTCTTTTTTCTCCTCAAATTCAAAACACAATACAAAATTAACGTTTAATAAACTTTTTTTCAGCCAAACTCTCTTGAATATTTCTTTTTAAAAATTCGCGCAAGCCAAACTTTCATTGTATATTTGTATACAATGAAACATGTATCATTGTATGCAATAACACACATTTTGACGTAATCCGACAATACCCCATGTATATTTCAAAAAGCAACTCAGATAATTTTATCATAGACGGCAACACCTCCTTAGCTGAAATGTTAAACGCATTTCTGGTAGATAATGGAATCGTAGAATCCGCTATTGCAGAAGAAATAGGTATCAATAGGGAGACGCTGTCTAAGTTTTTAAAGGGTGAAACTGATTTAAAACTAAATCAGGCTATTAAAATAATGAAACTCCTAAATTTAACTGAGAGTCAATTTATTTCGCTATACAACAAGAAAATCGGAGACGAAGAACTAAAACAAATAGAAAACTCAGAACGCTTATCTTACATAGCAAGAAATTTTGATATCCCTACTCTGAAAAATTTAGGAATTATTCCTAAGCGTGCAAGAATAGATATATTCGAAAAACAAATCTGCGATTTTTTTGGCTTTAAGTCTATCTACGAATATGACGACACATCATTAATGCCAACCCTTTTTAGTAAGTCAAAGGCCTCAATTGCTCATGATAAAGAGCAAAAAATGAAAACCTTTTGGCTAAAATGCTCTATTTATTCATTTTCTAAAATAAATAATCCAAATGAATATAATAGAGAACTGCTTTTAGAGTTTCTTAAAAGAATTAGAGAATTTACAGTTGACTCAAAACATGGCTATGAAAAAGTAGTTTTAATACTTTACAGATTAGGTATAACTGTATTAACTCAATCATACATTCCTAAAACAGGTGCATTTGGTGTTACAATGATTTTAGATGGAAAGCCTTGTATCGTCATAACAGATATGAAAAAAAAATATCATAAACTATGGCTTACCCTTCTCCATGAACTATATCATGTAATCAATGATTTTGACTTACTTGAAACAATGAAATATCATGTATCCAATCCCGAAAATCCAGATATTCTTTTAAACGAAGAAAGAGCAAATCAGTTTGCTATTGATGTACTTGTACATCCCAACATTCAGAGAGAATTACACAAAATTGTATCCCTCCCATTCAAAATGAATACATTATCAGAAAATCTACATATTGATATCAGTATTTTATATGGTGTCTACTTAGAAACTTTACCTAAAGAAAAGCAACCTTTAGAATTCGCTAAGTACACTCACATGCTTAAAGAAACAAAAGAATCAATCAGATATGTCGAATTCGATGCGATACCGAGACGTTCTTTAGAGGAAGCCATTGAAAATATAAAAAACAACTTGAATCGCATAGCCATTTAACTAAAAGAACTTAATTATGGAAATTTCAAAACAGAAACTTGACGATTTAATTAGTGCTGTTGAAAAAATAGTTGAAGCAAACAGTTCTCAAGAGCACAATTTATTTCCGACTCTTAAGTCGCCTGAAAATATTTCTGAAATTTTAGAAATCCCACTACAAGATCCTCAGAAATCATACAATCTTTATTACAGCAACATACAAAAATTTCTAGGAACTTTCTTACCCAAAGACAATGAAATTAGCAAACCTATTCGTGAATTAGTTTGTATTTTATTGACTGGCAAAGAAAAAAGCAACTTAACTTATGGAACTAGAGGAGCAGATTCAAGGATGGCAAGAACTAATGATATGGAGAATATGATTGACGTTCTTTCTGAGTGGTCTAGTACTCCTAATGAGTTTTTTAGACTTGGAATAATTCTTTTAGAGAAAAATAAAAAATTGGGATATATTTCAGAAGAAAGAACTTTACAGGATTACATCTAACTATATATATCAATAGTTAATTCACTAAAACATCCCCTAAAAATCAGGTTGACCTCTTCTAATTCAAAATCATCTTCTTTTAAAATATCGCGGTAGCAAGCAAATACTTGCTACCTTTTTTATACCCGCTTGCAATTGCCATTGCTCCAAATCAGCCTACTTCTCCCTCCCCATAAAGCATCAAAGCCCGGCTGTTAGCCGGGCTTTGGTATAGGGTAGCACACCCACTGCTAGCGAGGTAGCCTATCGGGTAGCGGATCAAGCACCAACGAAATACGGGTAAGGTTATGGTCGTTTACGGGATAGTAGCCCACCTTAATTTCGTAGCCGTTCATCTTACAGAATACGGTGTAGTAGCCTGCCGGCACATTCTTGCACCTAGAGATGCCCATGGTGGTGGTAATTCGGGTAAAGGTAGGCTGCAGCTGATCTTTACCTATAAGCTCCTTATGCTCCGAGTACTTATCGTAAATAGAGCCATCAGGATCGTAGTAAAACTCCAATATTGCGTTGTTCAGCTCCTTCCCGTCGCAGCCTCTTATCATAGCCGATATCGACATCTCGCCAGGGGTACGCGAAGGCTTTGCCTTAATTGCGCTTACCATCTGTGTCACATCGCGGTGGTGTACATCGTCTACGCTAGATACAAGCACCTGCACCTGTTTCAAAATGCTCTTCTGCTGTACGCTTTGCTCCTTGGCCTTGGTCTTCAGCGTCTCGCATAAGTTTTTGCTGCTGCTCTTATCCTTTGCTAGCTCCTTAAGCTCTGCAACACCATCCTGCAGCTTCTTAAGGCTAGCCATCGTGTAGTAGAATGGCTCTATATGAACCATGTGCTCAACTATCAGCGCCATCATTTTGTCAATACGTTCAAAGCTTTCCTGCTCGCTCTTACGTACAAAATCAGAGAGCTTCACGTTAACGCTGTGCTGTAGCATCACGTCGGTAGTAGTAGAGGCATACGCCACCAGCTTGGAGATTGGCTTTTTCATATCACCAACCAACCTCTTCAGCAAAATCTGTTGCATAGATGGGTAGTCGATGTTCTGCTCGTTAAGCCCAACAATAATCGCGTCAATCCCCTTAACAGTACTTCTAAGCTCCTCCATAATGTCGCTTAGACTTGGAATAGTTTGCAGCTCCTCATTGCTATCGTAAATATCACAAACAACGGCCGATTGTTCGTTCTGAAATAAGATAGGATTCGATAAAATTGTCTTACTGTTCATACTCCTTGTTATTTGTTTCACAGGGACAATTTACGGCGCCACCAACAAAAAGTAAATAGTTAAAATACGTAACTAAACCATTACAAATCTTTATTTTACACATTTTAATTACAGCTTATAGCTTTAATTTTTTCTATACTTTTAATTTGATTTTTTCTACCCATCAAAAATAACATTGTATTACTTCCATCTTTTATGCAAAAATCAAAATCACGGCTGCAAAATGCCAAATCACAGCTGCAAAATGGCTACTCACGCATATACTTATAGAGGTCAAGCCGTATACTTAGGCCACGCATGGGGCAACACCGCCAAAGCAGCGCTGCACTTTGCCCAAACGCACCTGCAGCGGCATTACTCCCACCTGCAATACCCCTAAACACAACCGTAAAGAGCGAAATAGCAGCCGCAAAACGCCTCCACACGTATGCACAGCTACAGATCATGCCTCATACAGCGGCTCCGCACGAGGCAACATTGGCAGCACACGGCAGCACACAGCCCAAGCGCACCTGCAACGGCAGTGCGCCCACCTGTAATCGGACTAAGCAGAATGGAAAAGTCTTAAAATTGAAATGCAAAATGGCGCCACATCCCCTTACAGCTACAAAGCACCATAGCAACAGCGGCTGCTCATATGGCAGCATCGGTAATCCCCGTTCGGCGAGAAGGCTCGCACCGCAGAAACTCCGTTCGGCGAAGGCTCCTGCCTTCGTCGACCCTATCATTGCAGGCTACAGCCTGCAGAATAGATTCTGTAGAGGCGACAGCCTCTACAGAACAAAGCCTCTCCCGAACAAAGCACCCATCAAACGCCACCTTTACTTATTTACATAAAAACAGATCAAACAACCCAAAATGTGAATAACCTATCCACATCTACGCCAAATCAAAAATCCAGCATAGAGCATCTTGCATGGGGCTCCACAAAAACGCTCGCCAGGCAACGCAAGCTTGCCGATTAAGCACATTTAGGGGCTATACGTTACATTGTGTAAATAAAAAGCGAAAAATCGCCATAAATTGTTATACTTATTTGTTTTTTTTAACTTTGATTTGTAAGAAGAACTTAATACTACAATCATGAATAGCGCAATTTTTAAATTTGAAAAGCCGAAGAACGAGACCGTTCTGTCGTATGCTCCCAACTCACCCGAGCGGAAAGAGCTAACGGCTGAATTGGAAAGAATGGCTGCTCAACAGATTGAAATTCCACTAATTATTGGCGGAAAAGAGGTAAGAACAGGCAACATCGGAAAGGTGGTTATGCCACACGACCACAACCACGTTTTGGCCACCTACCACATGGCTGGCGAAAAGGAGGTTAAGATGGCCATCGAAGCTGCTGTCGAAGCTCGCGCTAAATGGGAAAAGCTACCTTGGGTAGAGAGGGCATCTATCGCTCTTCGTATAGCCGAGCTTATCTCGAAAAAGTACAGAGCCGTAATGAATGCCGCCACCATGCTTGGTCAAAGCAAGAATGCCTACCAAGCCGAGATCGACTCTGCCTGCGAAACTATCGACTTCCTTCGCTTTAACGCATACTACATGTCGCAAATTTATAGCGACCAACCAATGTCGATTACCGACACCATCAACCGTGTAGAGTATCGTCCGCTTGAGGGTTTTGTGTTTGCAGTTACCCCATTCAACTTCACCGCCATTGCATCTAACTTGTGCATGTCGCCCGCCATTATGGGTAACGCGGTGGTTTGGAAACCTGCCACTACCTCAATCCTATCTAACTACTACCTGATGAAGATTTACAAGGAGGCTGGCCTTCCTGATGGCGTAATCAACTTCATCCCTGGTAAGGGTTCGGTTATTGGTAAGGAGATCTTCTCGCATAAGGAGTTTGCTGGCGTACACTTCACTGGTTCTACCTGGACCTTCAACGCCTTCTGGACCGAGATGGCTAAAAACCTACCAACCTACCGTTCGTATCCTAAGGTGGTAGGCGAAACTGGCGGAAAGGACTTTGTGATGGTTCACCCTTCAGCCGATCCTCAGCAGGTAGCCGTAGCGCTTGTTCGTGGTGCATTCGAGTACCAAGGACAGAAATGTTCGGCCGCTTCTCGTGCCTACCTTCCTAAGTCGATGTGGGCAACCGTAAAGGAGAGCGTTGGTAAAATGCTTGCCGATATAAAGGTGGGCGACGTTCGCTCGTTTACCAACTTCGTAAATGCCGTTATCGACGAGGCTGCATTTACCTCTATTACCCAGTACATCGAGAAGGCTCGCAACACAAAGGATGCTGAGATTGTGTTTGGTGGTACCTACGATAAGAGCAAGGGCTACTTTATAAACCCAACGGTTATCCAAGCGCACGATCCTCATTTCGTAACCATGGAGGAGGAGATCTTTGGACCAGTGCTTACCATCTACGTTTACGAGGACGAGAAGTTTGAGGAGACCCTCGATTTGGTTGACTCTACCTCTCCATACGCCCTTACCGGCTCTATCTTCTCGAACGATAGGTATGCTACAGAGGTAGCCTTCGAGCGCCTAAAGTATGCCGCTGGTAACTTCTACATTAACGACAAGCCAACTGGTGCAGTTGTCGGTCAGCAACCTTTTGGTGGTGCCCGTGCTTCTGGTACAAACGACAAGGCAGGTAGCTACCTTAACCTTATCCGCTGGACCAACCCACGCTCTATTAAGGAAAACCTTAATCCACCAGCCGACTACAAGTATCCATTCTTATCAGAATAAGAAAGGTGTGATATCTTAAAGGGATATCACCCATTACGATATGCACATAATAATAAGCTACCCCTACTTACTGCAAGCTGGGGTAGTTTTTTTATTTATAATGGTAGTGCTGTGATTCTTTTTGGAAGGAGCTTCCTACTTTTTCCGTCCTCTTCCCTGCTCAAATACCTTCCATCGCCAGGGTAGCTTGTAGCTCCGCTCGCCAAATAGGATATTTACCCCAAGCTGCACGTTTACCGATCGGGTTCGGCTTGGAATAGGAAGGCTGCTATAGAACGATTGATCGGTATTATTCTTTATAAAATGGGATAGTATGTTATCTGCGGCCAAGTAAAACTGCACGGGCGAGCTCCCCACAACAACACCCACCCCCACGTTATTCAATGTTTTATTGTAGTACGATAGGCTTAGCAATCCGCTAAAGTTGGGTACGGGCGTGGCCTTTGCCGAGATAACAATGGCCGGATCAATCACCTTATCGTAAATTGCTCCCTTTAAAAGAAAGCCGCCCTTTAGCCATCCGTTAAACTGATACTCGCAACCGGCATACAGCTTGGTAAACAGCCCAGAGGAAAAGGTTGCCTCCCCCTGCTCTACCTTAAACTTATTTCGAAGGGTATCGACAACATCCTTTACCGCACGATCAAAATCTATATTCCCATTCTTATCGGGTGTCAGGTTGGCGCCATTAAAGGCGTAACTCCCATCGGTGTATATCTTAGAGCAGTCCGACTTCCACGAGATGAACCCCAAATCAACCAAGCTACCAAATACCCTAAAGTTTCGAAGCGGCTTTGCCTCGATACCAAGGTCGACAGCCATCCCTAGGTTGGTTAGGTACGGAAAGCGCATAATGTTTCCCGATAGCGATACCCCGGTCACAAACCCCTTCTCGTCGGTCTCAAACTCCAAGCTCTTCGACGAGGCGTAAACGCTCGCATGCGCCTCAACGGTACTCGTCTTAAAATCGGACGAGGTCTTAACGCTCGAGCTAAACTGCGCCGTTTTAACCGCGCTCACTCCGCTAAGCAGCTTAAATCGCCCCCCAACTCTCAGGTTATCGTTAATCGGATATGACACGGCAAAGCCCGTTTCGTAGTAGAGGTAAACGTTCGCATCTACATCGTTTAGGATTATATCCTTTGCCGTCATGGTGGCCAAATCAACGTTCCCATTTTTAAAGGTCTCCAACGATTTGGGGTAAAACACGTTGCCAAACGACTTAAGGCTCATATTAAACGACCAGTACACCTTCTTTCTCATAAAGCCAAACGAGAGGATATCCACGTTGGCATCCATCCGAACGTTGTTGTTGGCCTTCAGGTTATCTAAAATGCGGTTGCTATCAAAGATTAGGGAGTCTCCCTTAATCCCCTTTTTGGTCGAGGCCACATCCAGAAGCGAAAAGGTGGAGCTGTTGGCACTAAACGAGGTGGCCGACATTATCGGAATCCCTACATAGCGCGTATAATCTGGAATGAAAGCTGGATTTAGGTAGCTGCTTTGAGGTACAGCATCCAGAAACATCAACGTTTTATCCTGAGCCTTCACCAGTACGACAATACTCAACAGTATGATAGTTACAAAAATCTTCATTCTCTACTTATTATTCAGCCTAAATTGAGCCGCCCCCACAACGTTAACGTTCAAGCTATTCGTGGATAGTATCTTTACTTTTGTCCCCTCCGAAGCACCAGCTGTTGTTCCCAATGCTCGCAGCACCAAATACCTTCCTCTCTTAATTTTCAAAAGCCTCGATTGCTTAAACTCTACATCCACCGCTGTCTTGGTTTGCGATGTTGCAATACTATTCAATACCGCCGAGCTCTTCACGTTCACGTAATCCTTAAAAAGCGTATCAATAGCTACTTTATTTTCATCAAGCATATAGGCATTCAGCTTAAAATCAGCCGGAAACCCATTATATAGCGTTAGCATTACCTTAAAAATATCAATATCCTTATTATTGCCGATATCGTAAAAGTTGTACTTAATTGTATCGCACAAAACTACATTTTTTAGCAGCACCTGCATCGGCAAATCCATATATCCTTTAATAATTATCTTATCCCCACGCTCAACTCTGTTGGTAACTACCTCTCCCTTAGGGTTAGATACAACATTGCCGCTAAAGTTAATATATTCGGGAAACCTAGAAAGCACGGTAATCAAGTTAGTCGTGCTCTCGAACGTTGCAAACGACTTTACCTCCTTGGGCACTATGGTAGCCCCCTTACGGATAAACGTTGCTTCGGGGAATCCGGATATGTGATATGTCTGATTCTTGGCATACGCCGAGATGTCGGAGCACCTATACTCAAAGGGTACATCTATCCCATTTTCAAACTCCAGCCTCACCACTGGCGCCTCTATCAGGGCCTCCTCGCTCTCAAATATTTTCTTGCCGTAGTTCAGATCTATCTTCCCCATGCTTAGGTTATACAGCTTGCGCCCTAAATACCCTACCGTTGCCTTCGACTTCATTTTGGTTAGGCTGAATTTTAACATAACCGTATCCCACACAGGCCTTTTATCAACCTTTGTAAGGCTAAAGGAGAGCGAAAACTTTACCTTATTCAACGAGGAGGTTCGGATAACGGCGTCATTTAGCCAGACGGTTTTCTTTCTTATCGTGGGACTCAAGGTTGCCTCGTAGCGGCGCCCGTTGCCCATAGTAATATCGTCCGAAGATATGGTTAGCGCCCCATTCGAGCTTACCACCATATTGGTAAGCAGCTCAAGGGTCAGCTGGCCATCCTCCAGCTCCACGCTTTCAATTATCTGATCGGGACTGGTAAGCGATAGCGGAAAGTTGACATCCATATTTCCTTTCAGAGGATACCCTACGGGTAAGTTTACAGGTATCGGCAGCAGGCTTACCTTTTGCTGCTGATCCTCAACCTTACCCACAAAATCGTCGTAGGTAATGGTTGCCAGGGTCTGCTTGTAGTAGAGATGCACCAGCTTATTCTCGTCGGCCCTTACAATCGGATTTCCGGTGGTGTCGTCTGGGAAAAGCTGAGCGATGGACATTGTCCCCTCGGCAATAGGAATGGCAACGCTAGGGTTTAGCGCCACATCTACACCCACCTTACTAAAATCGTACGCGTCATCAATACACGACGAAAGCAGCAGCGCGCAAATAAGCCCCGACACTGCTCTACGTTGCCGTCTATGCAACCAAACACAACAATGCTTCATAACTCTACAGTTCAACGAACTACAGCCACCTTGCATTTCCCATTAGTCGAAATCCCATAGACCTTTATAAAGTACAAACCATTACCAAATGGACTTAAATCAACTATCTTATGATCTTCTATAAATCCGTTGTACAAAACTCGTCCCGATAGATCGGCAACGCTTAGGTTAAACCGCCCGCTCTCCTTACAAACAACATCAATAACCCCATCGCTGGTGCTATTTACCTGCCTGCAATCAATACCGATTGTCCGCTTATTCTTCTCGGCGAGCAAATCTTTACCAGCCTGCGCAGATAAGGCTCCTATTGCCGAGAGCTTACCTGCCCCCCAGATGTTATCTGTCGCACGATCCATCAATCCTGTTTGCGGATCGCGTATGGCCCCCTTTGCGAGCAGCAGCTTCACCTCTTCGGGTGTCAGCTTCGGATTTTGCTGCAGCAGCAGGGCCACGGCTCCCGTAACCATTGGCGAGGCCATCGATGTTCCCTGCATCAAACCGAATATGTACGAGCGGCCTTGGTGCGTAAGCGCCTTTACGGCATTAGTCGAGTTAACGTTGTAGCCAGTGCAAAAGGAGTTGAGTGCAGCAACCACCCCGTTGCCGGGTGCGGTTATTTCTGGCTTTATTCTGCCATCAACCGTTGGACCTCTACTCGAGAATGGGGCAATAAGCCCTACCCGCGTAAAGTAGGACACCTCAATTCTAGAGTTGGATAGGTTGCGATAGGTGTTTTTGGAGGTATAGGCGCCAACGCTGATTATGCGCTTACCGGTACCCCCTATTTCGCCAACCGATGTCGAGACATTCCCTTCGGCATAGCCCGCCAACCCCATATTATTAAAGTTGGAGGCGTCGCCGTAGGCGTCGTTCCAGAAGTTAACCTGATGCTTATCCCTGCTAGGCGATGTTACCACCATCCTCAGCGAAGCGCCTGTTGGGTTATTGGCATAAATAGTTATCCGAGGACGGCCGTTTACTGCCGCTGCAGACGATGCGTAGATGGAGATTGATGCATTGTAGCCCTCTGTACCCTTCAGTACTGTACCGTAAAACTGATTGTCCGAAGTACAAATCCGATCTGTCTTGGCGATGTCTGTTCCCGTTACCTTGTTAAAAAGCGACAGCTGAATGCAGTAGTTCTTATTCACCTCGCCCCACGAGTCAACGCTGGTAGCACCCCAGCCTCCTAACCCTACAAATGTTCGGTACAGGGTGTCGTTGGCCGTAAAGTTTAACCCCAAATGGAGCTTTCGCATGCCCTCGTTCCCTGCCGCCCCAACAAGGATACGCCCCTCGCCAACCAGCTTATCGCACGCCTGGTCAAAAAGGGAGGTTCCGTCATGTGGCCCCATGTGAAAGCCAAGGCTAAGGTTAACAACCGCGGGCTTGCCCAGCTGCGAGGCCTTATCGAATATGTACTTCACCCCATCTAGCACCCCGCTCAACGAGGTGGACATGTACTCCTCCTCGGTGCTAGGGCCCTTGTAGGCAACTAAGATGATATCGGATTTAGGGGCAATGCCCACAAATGGAGCGGCTGCCGTTCCTGCCGCCGCTATAGAAAGGACGTGGGTGCCATGAGTGCCGTATGGCGTGTCTGTATGCGCATTTTTTATTTGGTTAGACGAGGTTAGCTCCGCCCCATACCCAAAACCGTTGGGTGGTGTCCCCGAAACATTCTGATCCCATACCGATAAAATTCGCGATTGTCCAAGGCTATCCTCAAAGCTGGGATGCGTATAGTCAAAACCACCATCAACAACACCGACAACCACGTTCTTACCGTTGTAACCCGAAAGGGATATGGCATTAAAGAGCTTGCGGTTTGCCTTAACCAAGATGGCAGCGGTATCGAGCTTCGGACGGATAGGCATATCCGCCTCAAAGTATACAACCCCGCTAAGAGCCGATAGCTTTTCTAGATTTTCGAGGGGAACTGATAGCGTCCAGATATCATCTATTTGGCTGCCGATAGAAATACCGATGGCTAACAGCTCCGATTGCCGTATCGCTGCCAAATCTACTTTTGCGATTCCATTTACAACAACTTTCCCTGAAGCCTTTTCTAAGATAAACGCCTTAGCGTATTGCGCCTTTTCGGCGACTCCGCGCTGCTGCAGCACCATCATCGACGAGGGTGAAAGGTTAGGAATAACAGGCCTACTTTCACTTACCGATTGACTATAAACGCTAATAACTCCAAGAGTGGTAAATCCAATCACACCTAAAGCACGCCTTACAGCACGCCCGACTGGGTTTATTTGTTGGTCCATCCTAACTGTTTTTTAAGCTACCTCACCAAAATATTCCTCAAGTTAAGGCGATTAAGCTGAAAAGTCAACAGTTTAAGCTAACAGACTGCACAAACAGTAAAAAAACAGGAAAAAGAAATAAAAAAAAGGTATCACAACACACGTACCACCTGCAAAAAGTTGGCAAATGTTGCCAAACTCTACGCTACCAATCACGAACAACCTTAACACATCCCTAGAGCAGATGCTTAGTAATTCGCAATTGGGGTGATACCCATATCGTGATACCTTTCTTATACAGCCCCTTCGACTACTCTTCGAAGGTATAATCCGACTGATTAAATCGTTCTAGAATAGATTTGTCGTTAATCTCCTTTGATAGTGAGGTAATAACGTTGAATGGAACTTCAAAGAGGTCTAGCACCAGCAAACCATCTATGCAGTCGTTAAAAAGAGGATCAACGTTTAATCCCACTATCTTACCTCCAAGATTCAGGTACTTCTTCAGCAATACAGGCATACGGTAATCCTCCGGCTCCACATCGCTAATAAACTTATCAATCTTGTTGATATCAGCATCGGCCTGCTCTATAATAATCTCAGAGTCAATATTGTCAAACTTAACCTTATACTTGTTACGCGGAGTAACCATCTTGGCAAACTCATAGTCAAAGTGGTTTTCCTTAAGGAAGTTCACAATTAGCTTCTTCGAGAAGGAGGAGTACCTATTGCTAATACTTACTGGTCCAATGAGGTAACGATACTCCGGATGCTTTAACAGGAAGTAGAGAATACCCTTCCAAAGCAAAAACAGGGGCAACGGCTTACGCTGATAATCGGATACGATAAAAGAACGGCCCAGCTCTATGCTTTGACTGAGAGTAGGGGCAAACTCGTCGCTAATCTTAAATAGCGTTTGGATATAAAACCCTTTCTTGCCGTAACGATCCAATATCTCCTGCCCCTTACCTACCCGGTAAGCACCTACAATACGGTTTTCGTCATCGTCCCAAATAAAGAGCTGGTTGTAGTATAGGTCAAATTCGTCGATGTCAATCTTCTGGTTTGTTCCCTCACCTACTTCACGGAAGGTTACCTCGCGCAAGCGCCCTATCTCGGTAATGATGTTAGGCATCTCTACCGAAGGTGCACAAATAACCGAATAGTTTTTGTTGGTAAAAAGGAGGTAATCCTTCTTCAGGTTACGTACCTCTTCCTCTACAATGTTCGGCTCAACTGGCGCAATAATATCCTCCACAACCGTCTTCTTCGGAATACGGGGTTTGAAGAACTTTTTCACCTCGCTATCGGTAATCGGAGAGCTAAGTGCATAGGTTTTCGCACGTAGGTAGCGGCCATACCTGGCAATATCGCCATCGGCAAACGTCTTTTGTTCGGCTACGGTTATCGGTGTGCCAATACGTATCTTAATTGTCTTATTCTTCTTGTTTAGCAGCTCGGATGGAAGCTTTACGGTACGCAGCATCGGATGCACCATCCCCAACAGGTGGAACAGGTTGGAGTTGGATCCATGAAAGTAAACAGGAACAACTGGCACTTCGGCCCCCTTTATTAGCTTCAGGATCGAATCGTTCCACTGCTTATCGGCCACGTTAAATAAGCTTTGGTTGAATGCAGATACCTCCCCTGCCGGGAAAATACCCAAACCATGCCCATCTTTAACATGCTTAATGGCGCTCTTAATACCCGCAAGACTCGAGTTGATAGACTTCTTACTCTCAAAAGGATTTACAGGGAGACAGAAATCTTCGATCGGCTTAATCTTCTGAAGCAAAAAGTTTACCATCACCTTAAAGTCGGGACGTTGCTCTAGGATTAATAGCATTAGCAAAATCCCATCTATACCTCCAAATGGATGGTTCGATACGGTGATAAAACCACCTTGTGGAATCCTTTTTAGCTCTTCTGGGTTTATTTCGTATTTGAGATCCAGCTCATCAAGCAGGCATTTTATAAAGTCAAGCCCCGTATTATTACCAATCTTCGAATAAATGTCATTTACCTTATTGAAACCAAGCACAAACATAAGCAGCTTAGCAATCCCTTCACCACCAATCCCTTGAAGATTGGTTGCCTTCATTAAGTCTTCTTCTTTTACAAGTTTCATAATGGGTGTATTATAATTTGTCGAAAATAGCAGAATTTTCGAATGCCTAACCTCACTGCACCATTAAAATACCATTTCCTAAAAATGAATTTTCGTATACCACAGCAATCATGCGCATCCGTATTTTGTGATCTGCTGGTAAAAACTAACTTTGGATGCGGATTACCATCAACCAAGCAGGCTGGCTACTACTTGAGGGGACAATCACTTGCATATTACAACAACGAAAAAGAACGCGTAATGGGTTACCGGAGGATGATTCCCGAACCTGTTATACCAACCATGTATTCACTTTGATAAAAACTATATTCGTATGAAAAAATTGGTTTCTGTGGTGCTGCTGTCGTTACTTGCAGCTGCTGGTTTTGCGGGGAAGTACAAACCAACTACCGACGATGTAAACACGTTTCTAAAAAACACCACCTACGTGGTAATGGAAGGCAACCCAATGAGCGCCTACAATATGAAGATGAAGGAGATTATGGAGAAAAACTGGACGGTTACCAAGTTCGAGTACATCTCTGCATCTCAATTCGAGCAAATGCGCAAAGAGCGCGACAAGTCCTTCTTAGTGCTTGTTGCCTTTAAGTTTCCCGACGAGAATGTTTCGATAAACTACACGCACCTTTGTGCGCTAAACGGATCGGCAACCAGCAAGGTTACCGACATGCCCGAGGTTATAGGCGTGCCAATGGCCTACGCCAAAGCCGACGAGGCGTCGTTCGTTTACAAGGTAGAGGGCGTTGTTCGCTTTATGCAGCAGCATATCCTAGCCATGAAGGCCAACCCTGCTATCCTAAAAAACGACATGCTCGAACCTTACAGCGACAATGCACCCAAGATTAAGGAAAAGGAGCTTTGGCTCACCGAAAAAGACTTGACAAAGGAGCTTCGCGATATTACCGTTCAACGCAAGTACTACCCATTCCCGCTAAAGGTTGTAACCCCCGAAGATATCGAGCAGGCAATTGCCGATGGCAACGACAACGTTCTTTTCGTGCATAAGGTTGGTCCAGAAGGACAGCGCATGCAGGAGCGCGTTTACAAAATGGTGTTTGGAGCAAAAGATGGAATGCTTTACTACTACGACATGCACCGCATTTCGGGTTCAAAAACAGACGGCCTACTAGAGTCCGATCTTAAAAAGATGGCCAAGAAGTAGCCATAGCCTAGCACCAAAAAGCATTTGCTGTATATTGAGCTAATTAGGCTCAACGTCAGCATCGTTCCGAATTCGTTTTATATTTTTGTTCACTTACAACCAACTCGAAACACAATGAAAAAAATTGTAACCTTACTGTTTGTAGCAACGCTATCGGTAACGGCATTCTCGCAAGGAAAGAAGCCGCTACCTTCCGATATCGACCGTTTTTTTAAGTCAACCACCAGCGTGCTGCTATTCAACGAGAATAAATTTTTGGATCTTACGGTAAAGGAGAACATCCAAAAGTACTGGAAGGTAACACCGGTAAAGTATATCGGATTCACGGAGTTTGAAGACATGAGAACGGATGCCAAAAACTCGTTCCTAGGAATTAGCGAGGTAACCTACAGCAACGATAAGAGCGAAAAGCCCTACTACTTTTTAACCCTTTCGGTAGGTGGCAATGCCGGCTCCTATGCCGAAATGCCCGACCTTGGCTTCATCCCTTTTAGCACCACCATCGACGATGCTGATGAGAATACCTACATGCTGCCAATCCTGCTTGAGTTCCTACAAAAGCACGTAGACAACCTAAAAAGGAATCCAAAAGTCGTAGATGAAAGCCTTCGCTACTACAACAAAAACGTAGCCGAGCTCGAGAATAAGACCATCCTTATTTGCAAGGACGATGTTACTTCGGGCGTTAGCGAAGAGCGCATGAACAAAAAGGTAAAAAATGACGTGCGCTTCGTATCTCGCGAAGAGATCATCAAAGCAGTAGAGGAACGCCGCCCAAACACGGTAGTCTCCTTTTTGGTTTACCCTAAAGGTGATGGCTACGCCCGCTGCTACAAGATGCTTTTCGGTACCGACGATGCAAAGCTCTACTTCTACGGCTACCACAAGGCAAACGCCCTTCAAAGAGGCGGCTTCACCCGTTGGGATATCGAACGAATTGCCAGATACTAGATATGAGGTGTAAGATTTGCGATGTGAGACATGAGAACCCATCACATATCGCATATCACAAATCGCATATCGCTTTTGTAAAGTCTAATATCTAACAACAATATGTCCGACGACAAAAAGATTATCTTCTCGATGGTTGGGGTGAGCAAAGTTCTCCCCAACAACAATAAAAAGATCTTAAACAACATTTACCTATCGTTCTTTTACGGAGCCAAAATCGGTATCATCGGTTTAAACGGTTCGGGTAAATCTACCCTACTACGCATCATTGCTGGACTAGACAAGTCTATCCAAGGTGATGTGGTGTTCTCGCCTGGCTACAGCGTAGGCTACCTCGAGCAGGAGCCTCAGCTCGACGAGAGCAAAACCGTTAAGGATATCGTAATGGAGGGTGTACAGCCCGTTGTGGATCTGCTTAAGGAGTATGAAGAGGTAAACGCCAAGTTTATGGAGCCCATGAGCGACGATGAGATGAACAAGCTTATCGAACGCCAAGGCGAGCTAACCGAACAGATCGACCACGTAAACGGATGGGAGCTCGACAGCATGCTAGAGCGCGCCATGGACGCCCTTCGCTGCCCCGAACCCGACCAGGTGGTTGGCGTACTATCAGGAGGCGAACGCCGCCGTGTGGCCCTTTGCCGCCTGCTGCTTCAGCAACCCGACGTGCTGCTGCTCGATGAGCCGACCAACCACCTTGATGCCGAAAGTATCCAGTGGCTCGAAATGCACCTACAGCAGTACAAGGGTACCGTTATTGCCGTTACCCACGACCGCTACTTCCTCGATAACGCTGCGGGATGGATCCTTGAACTCGACCGTGGAGAAGGTATTCCATGGAAGGGCAACTACAGCAGCTGGCTAGAACAAAAGAGCAAGCGCCTAGAGCAGGAGGAAAAAACGGAAAGCAAGCGCCGTAAAACCCTCGAACGCGAGCTCGAATGGGTACGTATGGCTCCCAAAGCACGTCAGGCAAAGAGCAAGGCGCGCCTTTCGGCCTACGACAAGCTGCTTAACGAGGATAGCAAGGAGAAGGAAGAAAAGCTGGAGATATTTATCCCCAACGGCCCCCGCTTGGGCAACCACGTTATCGACGTGCAGGGCGTAAGCAAGGCCTATGGAGACAAGGTGCTATTCGAAAACCTGAACTTCTCGCTTCCACCAGCAGGTATTGTTGGGGTTATCGGTCCGAATGGGGTAGGAAAAACTACGCTATTTAAGCTTATCATGGGACTTGAAACCCCAGATAGCGGAACCTTCTCGGTTGGAGACACCGTAAAGGTGGGATATGCCGACCAGCTGCACAAAAGCATCGACCAGGAGAAGAGCGTATACAACGTAATCTCCGAAGGAAACGAGCTGATGATGCTTGGCGGAAAGTCAATCAACGCCCGAGCCTACGTATCGCGCTTTAACTTCGGTGGCGCCGATCAGGAAAAGCTGGTTAAGAACCTTTCGGGAGGTGAGCGCAACCGCCTACACCTTGCGCTAACGCTTAAAGAGGAGGCAAACGTGCTGCTACTCGACGAGCCTACCAACGACATCGACGTGAATACGCTACGTGCGCTAGAGGAAGGCCTAGAAGGCTTCGCTGGCTGCGCTGTGGTAATCTCGCACGACCGCTGGTTCCTCGACCGTATCGCCACGCACATTTTGGCCTTCGAGGGCGACTCGCAGGTGGTGTTCTTCGAAGGGGGCTACACCGACTACGAGGAGAACAAGAAGAAGCGCCTTGGCGATGTAACACCCCACCGCGTGAAGTACAAAAAGCTCATTAAAGAGTAACCTATAAAAATAGCCTGGCTAAAAAGCAGTATCGTGATACTTTTCAGCCAGGCTATTTGCTTTTTATATCCCCGCAAATCCATCCTCTGCAGCTATACTAATTGCCACAAACGGAAGATTGCAAGCCGCGCTTTCTTTAGCATCCCCCAAAAAAACAAGTGTTACCCCCTTGTGGAGAGCAACACCTGCCTTGAATGAATTAATTTAAGGCTCTTGTCTTCGCAGATGGGGAACCCTATTCAAATAACACTAAACTTTTATATTCTAATAGTCGATGATCGAGCTTCGTCATACGCGCAAGGTCCTGCCTCTATGCGGCCAGCTGCAAATGGCTCCCCAAATCCTCCCTACGGGCTAACTTGGAGCATAAAACACGCCACCAGCCTACTTTTTACCCTCACGCTTCTTCTTTTCGTCTTCGATGGCCTGCTTGTGCAGCGTCTCGCGCGTCTTAAGCCCAGCCTTGTAGCGCGTAATAACGCTATTTACCTCGTTGGCAAACGCCACCAGCTCGGGTGTCGACTCAAACTCCAGCTTGTTATTCACAAAGCGAACAAGCTTACCGATGCTTTCGCCAAGCGGGATGGATGCCTCAAAGGTAGACTCAGCCATCTTGTCGGCTTGGCTTCCGGTACGCTTTGCCAAGGCCTGCTTTACCATCTGCTGCCCATCTCTGATATCCTGCACCCAAATATCCCCCTGTATGATGGTTATGCTCTTCTTTAAATCGGGATTCTTGTCTATCTCATTTAGCAGGTTGTCCACCACGGCCGTTTCCTGAGCATGTGGCAGGTAGGCAATCCCCTCGTCGAACTTCCGAAAAGCTTGCAGCACCAGCCTACCGGCATTCTGCCAGGCCGGATCGAGGCGCGATGCACCGCGGGTAGCCGTCGATTTCAACCCACCCAAGCCGCCATCGCGCATGTCGTCGCCAGCCACCAGCTCGGCAGCAAACTCCGGATGCCCAATTCCTTGGGTTGTTTTTACTAGATTATTATAACAGGTGTCAACGGATTCGAGCAAATCCTTATAGACAGGCTTGTCTTTAAAATACTTGGTTGCGGCAGTAAGAAACTCGTCCGCAAATGCTTGTTTTTCCTCTAAGAGAAGCTTTCGGTATCTTAAATCTTCTATCATAATCGAGATAGTTGGTTAGACTCCGATAAAAATAGAAAACAATCATTAACATTCAATTGCTATTGTTATATTTTTTTCACACTCAAATTTCATTTTTTACCATAAAACAACCAAAACATCCCGTCAAAACGGTCCTTAAGGGCAACAACACCCGCAGCATCCAGCCAAAGCAGCAGCACCCAAATTAACCTACAAGCCAAGCACCTAAAAAGGAACAAACGCCCAACAAAGCACCCTACAAATACCTCCAATACCGTTTTAGGGGGATTTATGCACAGGCTACCCCACCCCTAGGCGTCCAAATCTTGGCTCGTTGGATGGCGAATAGAGCCTCTGCTCGCTTTTTAGCCATTCGTCACCAGACGAATGGCCTTCAAAAAGCTTTAATTAGCTTTCAACAGGTGTTGAATGGATTTCTAAAAGCTTTATTTAACTTTCAACAGGTGACGAATGGCTTTTCAATAACTTTGATTAACATTCAACCGGTGATGAATGGGTTTTCATTAAGTTTAGATAACATTCGACACCCGTCGAATACCCAACGCACCCAAGTACCGAGCTGTAAGGGGCTACAAAGGCGCTTTTCGAAAGCACCAGCGACCATTCGGTGGGCGCCGACAGCCTCAGAAAGGGCCTACGCACCGCATCGGCAGGTGGTAAGTGCCAAGCGTGCGCAGCCATCCCCAAACAAAAAGGGAGGCTGCTCCGAAGAACAGCCTCCCGCTATCGTTTAAGCTACGGCCTCACCATAAAAAGGCTCCGTTTGCCACCATCAGGCCATACTTGTAGCCCAAAACTAGGCGTCTGGCAGCGCTGCCAACATCCACCCTTTAGGGATTATCAAAAATCAGCAATACCGAAGACGCCACAGCTGACCGCAAGTGGGGCTGCTAGTGCTTCCCCATGCCCGAATCCTCCTTGCAGCAGGCGGGCAGCTTGTCGTAGGCCTTGGCATCGCGCTTCACCTCGTCGGCATCGTAGCCCAGCTTGGCAATGGCCGCTCTAATCTTGTCGACGCTGGTTTTGGAGGCATCAAACTGCACCCACACGGTTTTGTTGTCCACATTCACCTTCAAATCCTTCACCCCCTTTTCGAAGGGGATGTTCTTCATTATGCGCTTTTCGCACATCGAGCACTGAATGGTTGTTTTGATGGTGGCGGTCTCCACCTTTGCCTGAGCGGCGGCAACGATCACCATCAGCACGGCCGCCATCATTCCTAAAATTCGTTTCATATTCGTCTGTTTTTATGATTCTGATACAACATCTTTCTTTTTGCAAGATAGGGATCATCCGCTAATTTCGGGAGATGGTCCAGCGCAGCCCGCCATAAATCTTGCGGCCCATCAGCGGTCCCCAAATAATCGACGAGTCGAAGTAGGGCCCAAATGGGGCGTCGGCACCCACAATGGCGTGCATCTGGCGGTAGTCGAGAATGTTTTCGACGCCCACGTACAGGTCTACCGTTCTAAATTTTTTGGTAACCTGCGCAAAGAGCATCGGGTACACGGGCGAGTAGTCGCCCATACGGTACTTTTCGGGAAAGCCGCTCATGTCGGGGAGCTTGCTCCTACCGTTTAGCTGGGCGGTAAAGTCGAACTTCCACTTGTCGAAGCGCGTGGCGTACGACAGGTTGGCCAACGCCCTGTACTTGCCCACCAGCGGCTTATCCTCCAAAACCCCGTTGATGGTTTGCTTCACATCGTTAAAGCGGTAGGCCAGGTAAACCTCAAACCGCTCCAATGGCTCGGCCCTCAAATCGACCTGAAAGCTGTTGGAGTACGATTTGCCGGCCAGGTTGTAGAAGTAGACGTGGCTGGCGTCGCGCTCCATATCCACCACCAGCTGGTTCTGGAAGTCGGTGCGGTAGTAATCTACGCTAATAGACGCCGGGCGGCCTCCCCATAGCTTAAACTCCTTGGTTAGGTTGATGCCGTAGTTCCAAGCACGCTCCATCCCGATATCCTCCAAGAAGGTAACCTCCCTCGAACTGGCCAAAACGCCCAGATTTTCCGAAAGCGGATTGGGAGAATGGAAGCCTTTGCCTGCCGAGGCCCTTAGCGATAGGCTAGGCATGATGGCATACTTTAGGTGGAGCCGTGGGGTGAAGAGCCACCCGTAACGGGAGCTATGGTCGCCCCTTGCGCCTACAATAACGTTCAACTTTTCGCCCAGCGAGTAGGTGTACTGGGCAAAAATCCCCGGAACAACCTCCCTTTTATCAAACGAGCGGCTGTCTAAATCGGTACGAATATCGTCGTACGAGAAGCTAACGCCTGCCACATACTTGTGGTTGGTATTTCCGATGATGGATTGAAAAAGGAAGTTGGCGTAAGCGCTGTTCTGCTGCGCATCGTAGTTCCTTAGCCCAAAAAATCCATCCTGATTGTAGTGCGTAAAGCTGGTAACCACGCCAATACTCTGGTAGGGCTTTCCGGCAAAGGGGATGCCGGTCTTATTGAACACCGAGAAGCTCTCGTTGGCAATATGCGTTCCCCAAATAGCCGACGATCCCTTATCGGCCAAGCCGAATCCGAGCTGGCCACCCGTACGCTCGTCTCTTAGATACTTAAAACCAGTACGCGACTCGAGCTTTTCGCCCATGTAGTTTAGCCGTCCAAATAGGTTGGCCTGCCTAGCCAGAGGCATATCCATAAAGCCATCGCTGTTATGATCCTTTTCGGCAAAATTTCCGGAGAGATGCACCAGCCCCATGGCGCTCCACCTCTCGTTTAGCTTTCCTCCACCATCTACGTTTAGCTCAAAACGGCTGTCCGAATCGCCGTAAAGGTTCACAAAAAGCGGATCGGTGCTCTCGGGTTTCTTGTACTCCACGTTAACCTGCCCCGTTATAGATTCGTAGCCGTTAACCACCGAGCTGGCCCCCTTCGAAACCTGAATGGACTGCATCCAAGAGCCAGGCACCGCACCTAAACCGTAAGCGGCAGGCACGCCTCGCATCAGCGATATGTTCTCCTCTAGCATTTGGCTGTAAATACCGGCTAAGCCCAGCATTTCGACCTGCTTGGCGCCAGTTACCGCATCGGAGTAGCCAACCGTAACCGAAGCGCTGTTCTCGAAGCTCTCGGCAAGGTTGCAGCAGGCCAGCTTTTGGAGGCCGCTTTGGGTAATCACCTCCACCTTTACGGGGTTTAGCTTGGAGATAAAGCTGCCGCCAGTACGTGCCCGAACGGTAACCCCCTCCATTGCTACGCCTGCCTCGTTAAGCAGCACCTCCATAGGCTTCGACGAGGATGAAACCGCCACCGTATCGTTGCGGTAGCCCACAAAGCTTACCACCAACTTCTTTCCTACCTTCGATTGGGGCAGCTTAAACGTCCCCTTCGCATCGGAGGTAACCCCTTTGGTTGTCCCCAACCAAACTACGCTAGCACCCGGCAGTGGCGTTTTAGCGCCATCGGGTCCAACTCCATAAACCACCCCCACAGCGTTTGATCCCTGAGAGTGGGCGCTTCCCCAAGCAAGCAAAAGGAAGCCTAAAAGCATTATATTCTTCATTTTTTCGATTCATCTATTATGAGACATAGGGCGAGGCACTGCGCTTAACGCTCGGCAGCAGCCCGCTTTGGGTTGATCCTGTACCAAATTCTGGCCTCGAAACGAAACGCCAGCAACAGGTGCAGAAAAGCGCATTGTAGCATCATGCCACAACGGCTAAAAGCCGTAAGACTTAAAATAGATGAATCACAGACGCAGCTGACGGGTTATACCGAAAATTATATCGGTACCCGAGAGTATACGCTTATCAGGCGGGATATCGTCTCTCCAGCAACCATAAGCGGTAGGAGGAGCAACAGCTACTAGAGTAAAAACAGAATGAGTAAAAAGCCTCTGCATAGAACCGCCATCATCCAGCACACGCTTAGGACTAAACGAGTAGTCATCAACGCTAAGAATTTTGGATGATAAGCTGCAGCACCCTTCCTCGTTAACCGATTCGGATGGATTAGAAAGTTTGCCAGCAGTAGGCGCATCGGAGCAGCAGCAAGACGAGAGCTCGTTTATGGAAACAGAGCTTTTCTGCATACCCTCGCACGAAGAGAAATAGGCAACATAGCTTCCTGAAGCAAGAAGCGCGATTACAGCAAAAAGAGTTGCTGCAAAAATTCGCTGTATATGTTGTATTTTTCTCATTGCGCCAAATATAACACTCCTTGCCAACATTTGTTGCCCAATTATAACTTTTAAGCTAGCCTAAGCCTAAAATATATGCTTGAGAGCCCCTCGGCATCATAACGAATAGTACAGATACCAAAAAGCCTCCCAGCATTGCTGTGGGAGGCCTATAATGGAAAAGAAATAATCCTAAATCTTATTTTTATTTAGCAGCTTAAACAGCTCCCCAAAGATTAAGACTACAGCACCAGCAGCGGCAGCCACCAGCCATCCCTGTAGGTTGATATAGGTATTGCCAAATGCAGTTTGAAGCACGGGCACGGCAGTTGTTGTCCACACTACCAGCATCCCAATTATGCTAGAAACGATTAGCGGCTTATTGGTAAGAGGATTCATGGTAAACGCCGAAGCATTAAGCGAACGGTTGTTTAAGCTATTGAATAGGCGTGCAAAGATTAGGGTTAGGAAGAATAGCGTTTGTGATTCTACAAGTCCTAATCCGTAAACCTTATGAGCAAAGTAGTAAACTCCAAAAGTTACGATAGCAATAACAACGCCTAACGTCATAATACGAAGCAACCCTTTACCCGAAATGATACCTTCGGCCACCTTGCGAGGTTTACGTCCCATAATACCCGCTTCTGTAGGCTCTAAGCTTATTGCAATAGCAATAAGTCCATCCATAATAAAGTTTATAAACAGAATTTGAACAGGCGTCATTGGGAGCTCTAATCCAAAGGCAAACGCTAGCATTAGGGCAAAAACGGTTCCCGCATTACCGCTAAGTAGGAAAATAAGGAACTTCTTAATGTTCTCAAAAATGGTACGACCTTCTTCGACCGCAGAAACAATGGTAACAAAGTTGTCATCGGTAAGAATCATATCAGCAGCTTCCTTACTTACATCGGTACCAGTTATACCCATTGCCACACCAATGTTAGCCTTCTTAAGTGCTGGAGCATCGTTTACTCCATCCCCAGTCATGGCGGCAACGTTACCTTGGTTCATCAACGACTCCACAATACGAAGCTTATGCTCTGGAGCAATACGAGCAAACACTGAAGCCTCATTCACCGCCTTATCAAGTTCAGACTGGCTCATGTTAGCAACCTCTACACCTGAATAAACCTGCGAGTCCCTATCAGCAATCTTCAACTCCTTGGCAATTGCAAACGCGGTTGCCTTATGGTCGCCTGTGATCATTATGGTACGAATACCTGCCTTCTTACAGGTTGCAATGGCAGGTTTCACCTCCTCACGTGGAGGATCAATCATAGCCACAAAACCAGCAAGGGTTAAATCTTTCAATATCGATTCGTCGAGCGCTACATCGTCGGCCACAAAAGAGTAGGCTACCGCAATAACACGTAATGCCTGCGAAGCAAACTCGTCGGTAACCTTCAGAATATTTGTTTCGATATCGGAGGTAATTGTAACAGCACCAGCGCTAGTATCAACCTTCGAACATTTACCTAGTATCACCTCAAAAGCGCCCTTAAGGACAATCAGTTTCCCGGCATCCGTCTTATGGGCCGTCGCCATATATTTTTTATCGGACGAAAAAGGAATCTCCTCTACACGAGGGTTATTACGCTCGACAGCAATCGTATCTATATGCGCCTTCTTTGCCGCTGTAACAATTGCACCTTCGGTTGGATCGCCAAGCACGTCCCACCCCTCCTCTGTAAGCTTCAGCTCGGCATCGCTACATAGGATTCCATAGGTAAGCACCTTCGAAAGAATCGCGTTATCGACATGGGTTACTTTGCTTCCCTTGTGCTTAACTGCACCTTCGGGCGAATACCCACTACCATCTACATCAAAAACTAAGCTGTCAGCAAATACCTTGCGGATAGTCATTTCATCCTTAGTTAGCGTTCCCGTTTTATCGGTACAGATAACGTTAACGGCACCCAAGGTTTCCACTGCAGGAAGCTTACGAATAAGCGCCTGGCGCTTAACCATTCGCTTTACGCCCAAAGCCAAACCTATGGTTACCACCGCAGGCAATGCTTCTGGGATGATAGCAACCGCTAGCGCAACAGCCCAAATAAAGGCATCGAGAATGGTACCTCCATTAAAGATATAAGAGAATGTAGATAGCGCCAATGCCACCACAATGGCAATAATGCCTATTTGGCTTCCCAGCTTATCCAAGTTCTTTTGAAGAGGCGTCTGCTCCGTTTTTGTATTTTGAAGTAAAGACGCTATTTTCCCAAACTCCGTATTAGCCCCAGTTCCTACAACTATTCCTTTCCCTCTTCCATGCGAAATTGAAGTCCCCATAAAGAGAAGATTCTTTCTATCACCAAGAGGAACATTATCACCTTCAATAGCGGCAGTCATCTTCTCTACCGCCAAAGATTCTCCCGTAAGAGCAGCTTCCTCTACCTGTAGGTTATTACTCTCGATAATACGGATATCGGCGGGAACCTTGTTTCCGTAATTCACCACCACAATATCGCCAGGCACCAAATCTGACGCCGGAATTTCGGTTGTTTCTCCATCACGAATAACAGTTGCTGACGGAGATGCCATGCGACGAAGCGCCTCCAGCGCCTTACCTGCCTGAAACTCCTGCAGCGTACCAAGCACTGCAGCAAGAATTACTATGATAAAAATAGAAATAGACTCGACCTGCTTACCTAGTATCAACGAAATTGTAGCCGAAACTAGTAGCACTATAATTAGCACATTGATAAACTGCGAAGCAAGTATTGACAACAACGAAGCCTTCTCCTCTGCAGCCAGCTCGTTCTTGCCATAATCCTCCAATCTCCGAGCAGCCTCATCTCTAGTTAACCCCTTTTCCTGAGTTTTCAAATCGGATAGCACATCGGAAACTTCCACGGTGTGCCATTGCTTAAGATGTTTTTCTGTTCCCATTTATTTACGCATTAGCATTACTTTACACGTTGACTTGAGTTCGTTATAAAAGTAAGCAATAGCGAGCATATTTTTTACATGCAACCATCTTTTTGACAAGAGATAGGAGATGTGATATTTGATTTTTAGCCATTAAACAGAAAAAGGCCACCTTAAGGTGGCCTTTCTTATATCATCAGGTTAAATCTACTTGCTGCTATCGTATTTGCTATTAAGACCCTTTACTACATCGCTAGTAATATCTAAGGCCTTATTTCCAACAAGTACAGGTCCACCATATAGAGTCGTACTAATAATCATAGAATACCCTTTAGTCTTGTTGTACTCTTGCAGAAATTCAACAATTTTAGCATGGATATTACGAAGAGCCACCTGTTGTTCTTCGGCTAGCTGCATGCGGTATTGGTTCTCTTGCTGAGAAAGCGACTGCTGCTTTTGTTGTAATTTCCCTTGCATATCTTCTGCCTGAGAGCGGGTAATTAACCCCTTTTGAGCCTTATCTTGGAAATCTACAGCTTCACGTTGAAAGCTCTGTACCTTCGAACCAAAATCAGCTTCGATTTTCTTTGTTTTATCTTCTAGTTTCTTATTTAAATCTGTAGCCATATCATATTTAGCCACAAGAGTATCAATATTTACGTAAGCAATGGTGCCACCATTCGAACCTGCAGGAGCTACGACTTGTGGTTCTGAGCTACCACCCTTAACGAAGAAAAGTACGTAAAGCGCCACAACGGCTACTGAAATGATCACATAAAAAATTAAAGCTCCTTTTTTCATACAGTTTAGATTTTCGTGTTTGATGCAAATATATACGAATTTCTTTACGCTATACCGCTTTACTCCAAAAAATAGGCTCTTTTAGAAGGCTAGAATTCTGGACAAGGAACAGCTTTCCACCTTTTTCGACCAACGGTGCTAAATTCGTAAGTAATAGAAATCTCGTGAGCACCGCCAGAGTCTACTCCAAAATTGGACAAAGTAAGATCGTAACTATATCCTATATTAAAATTAGGAACCTTAATACCAATAAGAAAGGCTAAAGCATCAGTCCCAAAATCGCTTTTAACAACGGGGATACCACGATACCATACTCCAACCATTAGGGGCTGCTTATACCAGTATAGCCCCACATCAAATTGCTTATGGCTAGCCTGCTGCTTATAGTTAAAAGCAGCCGTAACGCTCTCACGAACGGTACGCATGTAGTATCCTTTAATTACAAAACGGTAGCCTCCATGAACTGAAAACTTCATAGGCAGCCGATCCTCCTGCCCCAACAAACTCCTATCTGGACGAAGCATATGGTCTGCAGCAACCCCCATCCAAACATTGTTACCAACAAGCAACGCAGATGCTGAAAAGTCTAACTCCCTATTCGACATCTTTCCATTTAAATTTGTGGTTGATGATGTAGGGCCTCCAGGGATCATTTCGTCTACAAATTTGGCTCCAGACATATCAACTGAGCGCTGAGAGTAGTAAAATCCCGCTCCAGGTCTTACATACCATTCATAGGTAATAGGAATATTGTATGAATACAGCAAACCGACAGATGTCGTTGCTAAATTCAAGGCTCCAGCTCCATCCCTCATAGCAATAAGGCCTAAGCCGCTTTTAATGTTGTAAAAATAGTGATCGAGCGAAATATTATAGGTATTGAACGGCTTGGCAATTCCATTCCACTGATTTCTAAAACTCGCAGAAACCCTCGAATCTTTTACCGCCCCAGCAAAAGAGGGCGATAAGTAGAGCGTGTTGGCGTAAAACTGCGTAAACTGAGGATCCTGTGCCTTTGAAAGCATTGCTCCACAAAGCAACACTACCAATAATAAAAATCTTTTAAAACTCATAACAAAAATCCTCTTGTTTAGCGAAGCAATGTTACATCACCTCTAACATCATATGTCTTACCATTTGTATATCGACCTGTTGCTCGATATACATACACCCCTTGCTCACAAAGTTTTCCCTTATAGTAGCCATCCCAACCTACATTAATATCATTGCTTTCAAATAGGAGATTCCCCCAACGATTGTAGATAAGGAGCCTGTACACCACAACACCAGCACTTACAGGATGGAAAACCTCATTTTTATAATCTGGAGTTTCAAAGACTCCGCCATTTCCACCGTTTATGTTAGGAATAAATGCATTAGGGAATTTAATAATCCCTTCGCCAATAACCTTTACACCTGCTTTTACCAGCGTATCATCAACACAACCGTTGGCTGATGTTGCAGTTAATCGGACATCATAGTTCCCTAAATTTTTGTACAAATATTCTGGTGATTGAACCGTTGAAGATCCAACGCCATCCCCAAAGTCCCATGAGAACGTAGAACCTTCAGTCGATGTATTATAAAAATGCACCTTCGCTTCTGGCAGCATAGCCTCCGCTGGAGCCAACTTGAAGCTGGCTATAGGATTCGGGAAAACATCGAGCGTATGGTAGGAATATGTTGTCCCTCCATCGCCTTTTACAGTTAGCTGAACATGATACTTCCCTGGTTTAGGATACGTATGCTTAGGACTCTCCTCTGTAGACTTAGTTCCATCTCCAAAATCCCACTCCAAAGATTTATAGTACTTAGCCTGATGCATAAACTGTGTTTCTAAAGGCGCACAGCTACTACTTGTAGTTGCGGAAAAGATAGATATAGGAACACCTGGCTTTAAATACAAAAATTGAGTCATCTCATCTTTACAATTCCCATTGGAAACCTTCAATGTTACATTGTACTTATACTCATTAGCCTCAGGTCCCCATGTCTTATAGGTATAGACAGGTGGAGTTATACCGACATACTTACCTCCATCACCAAAAGTCCACTCATAGTTCCAATTTGGAGACATTGGAGCGGTTTTATTCGTAATCAAGAATGACGCATCGGGATAGGTTCGCAAAGGAGGTTCTATTGTAAAGTATGCTGTTGGCGCTGCAAATACCGTAAAATCTTTAGTAGAAGAGTTTACGCATCCAAATTCTGATTTTGCAGTCAGCTTAACCCTAAACGTCTTGTCATCCTGACTTAAATTTTGAAATACATGGCTAGGCGAAGCAATATGAGCAGTAACTCCATCAGCAAAATCCCAGTCAAAATAGGTTGCATTCTTCGACTCATTGGCAAAAGTTACTGTAAGAGGATTACATCCTGCATCTGAAGGTGTGTAACTAAACAACGATTTCACATGAGGATAAGTATACACCTTTTGCGAGGTGCTGTCTTTACAGCCAAAATCGCTCACAACTTTTTGCCAAACAATAGTCTCCTTCGTTACATCATTCAAGTTGTCTATACTAAACTGAACGTTAGAATTTCCATTGCGAACAATAGAATTATCTCTATCAGCATCCAACCAAAAGATGTAAGACGGCATTGCTCCTACCGATAAATTCTTAACATCAACACTAAAAGGAGCACAACCAGTTGAAGTGCCAATTACCATTTGAGCCTTAGGTACAGGACGAACAACTACTGTTTTAGTCGTAAAATCTGTACACCCATGAGCCGAACTAGATCGAAGTTGAACTGAATAACTTTTATTCTGAGTATTCGATAAGTTAGTAAATGTAAATTTGGGATTGGCCTCTGCCGAGCTCCCTAAATCACCAAATGTCCAACTATACGAAGTTGCATTACTGAATGATTTTGTACGATTAGTGAAGTTTACCACGAGCGGGTTACATGCTTCAGTAACATCCATATCGAAATCACTATGCGTTCCTGGGTAGACATTCACAGAACGTTCGACCTCCTTAAAGCATCCTGCATCGCCCTTATAGAACACTTTCAACTTAATTTTTTCAGTTTGTATACTATAATCGGGCGTTGAATTAATAAAATTCAAAGTAGGAATCTGCTGCGTTGTATTCTGTCCATTTGACCCCAAAGTCCACTCATAACGATAGGCGGAAGATGGATAAGCATTCGTTACATTCACGGCCAAAGGAGTACACCCATCTATCTTATCTAAAGAAAAATCGGCCATTACCTTAGGGAAAACATCAACACGCTTAGTTGAAGTGCTGGTACATCCATCAGCATTTCTGGAGACTAACGTAACATTATAAATCTTCACATTTACGGTATCCGTATTGTTGTAAACAATAGGATCTGGAGTAATCTTTGAAGATGTTATACCATTACCAAAAGACCAAGTATAGCCAGAGGCTCCTGTTGTATTGTTTGTAAATGAAACCGTCAACGGATTACATCCTCTATTGGAGCTCAAATCAAAAGCAGATTTAACTTCGGGCTGTGCATCTACAGTTTTTGTTGCCTCCGCAGAACATCCAGTTGTGACATCGCGAGCGATAAGTTTCATCGTATAGGTATTAGTCGCCGCTCCCTCATTATAAATATAAGTTCGGAATCCATTTTTATCGGTAGTCAATGTGTCGCGCTTTGTTCCATTAACCGAATGGCCAAAATCCCAACTAAACTCGGTTCCATTCAAGGAGGCATTCGTTACATCAATTGGAAATGGCGTACATTTTGAGGGCTGAGTAAAAGTAAAGGCCGCCTCCACCTTGGGATACACATTTATTGTTCTATTAGCAATAGCCTTACATCCCTTCTGATTTACAGCCGTAACCGCCACTGTATAAGCCTTAGTGACTGCACCTCTATTGATAAACGTATGGTTAACAACCTCATCAACCGCAGCCGTTTTGGCCGATTCTCCATCTCCAAAATCCCATGCGTAGGCGAGAACTCCACCTGTCGAAGTATTAGTAATTGAAATTGGCAGATCTGAACATCCTGCTATTTTATCAGGCGTAAATGATGGTATTACGCGAGGATATACAGTTAGGGTTCTTGTAAACACATCTGAACAAGAAGTATTCTTATCAACAACGGTTAATGAAATTGGATAATTTTGAATCGTATTAGGAGATTCGCTATCAATAATTTTATCAAACGCGGCTTTATCAGACTTTACCTCTTTCTGAGGAACCGCCCCAATTGTATGCCCGTAATCCCACTGAAACTCCTGACCATTAAGCGATGTGTTGGTTAGCTTCACCCTAACAGGCGTACAAATATCCAACTCGTCTAACGTAAAGCTAGATTCGACACGAGGAACGATTGTAACATCCTGAACAACTTCAGCAATACAACCAATAGCATTTACCGCTTTCAATCGAGCATTAAATATTCTATCCGCAGCATTTCTATTAAGGTAGGCATGTTTTACAGGATCCAACTTATCGGTACTATAGGTTGAAGATTCATCACCAAATGTCCAGCTGTAGCCATTCGCGCCTGTCGTTTTATTTTCGAAGGACACAATCCCCTTACACTTATCTACAACAGTTGCCACAAACGAGGGAACAACACGAGGATAAATTGTAATATCACGAGTGGATACGGCAGAGCACCCCGTATTTTTATCGGTAACCGTGAGCGTTATGGTATAGGTTAGCACATTCGAAGGCTCTTCGCTATCCAATATCTTCTCAAAAGGATTTTTACTTGTGCGCGTTTCAACCTGAGCAACACCACCAATAGTATGGCCGTAATCCCACTTAAATTCGGTTCCATTTAGCGAAGAGTTTACCAAATTTACCTTGACTGGAGTACATTTCTCCAATACATCAAATGTAAAAGAGGATTCCACCCTAGGTTCTATGGCAACAGAAAATGTTTGTATCGATTTGCACCCCTTGTCATTTTCTGCCGTCAATACTGCGCTAAAGGTCTTTTGTGCGGCCGTTCTGTTTTCGTACACATGCTTTACGGGTGCTGTTGTAGTCACATTTAGCGACTGTCCATCACCAAAATCCCATGTATACTTTGTGCTTCCTTTAGAGGTATTCGTAAAGGTAACAGTTCCCGTACATTTGTCGTCAACAGTAAAAGCACCCTTTGCCTCAACTCGTGGATTAACGGTAATGGTTGCACTTGCCGCAGTTGCCTGGCAAACTCCTCCTGCATTGGTAGCAACCATCGAAATCGTATAATTCTGAGGAGCAGCCGTTACATTATCATAGTTTACCGTAAACGGAGTTCCAGTTGTTTTAGTTGCCGTTCCATTTCCAAAGTTCCAAACATAAGAAGTTGCACCCAAAGAGTTTGGAGTAATTGTCACATCAAATGGAGTACAAACGGAAGGCTGTTCAAGCGTAAAAGCCGCCTTTAAGAATGGGTAAACCGTAACTGGTTTAGTTTTAGAGGCAGAACAACCATATATGGAGCTAACTGTTAACGTCGGATTAAACAGCACATTGTTAATCGGATCAAAATTATTGTACGTATGAGAAACATTTGCACCAACACCCGTACCAGCATCATCAAACGACCAAGAGTAGTCGTACTTTGCCTCTGCCGTTGATGCTCTAAAAGCAACTGGCAGCGGATTACATCCCAAATTTTTGTCTAACGAAAAATCGGCAACAGGCTGAGGGTACACTCTCGCAAAATGAGAATTTGTTTCAAAACATCCACCCTCATTGGTAACTTTCAGATCTATAGAATAGTCCTTAGGATCTGCGGTTGTATTCGCAAAAGAATGCTGCCTCTCTAATACAAATCCATTTTCAACTAAAACAGGAGATCCGTCGTTAAAAGTCCACTCGTACTTATTTGCAGGATTTCCTTTTGATGTATTTACAATAGTCGCATTAAAAGGAGCACAACCTCCTAAGTCTTTAACAACAAAGTTTGGATCAATCTTAGAGTAAACAGTTATAGTTGTAGGCAAGGTATAAACGCTCTGGCAACCATCATCAGATTTAGCGGTTAACTTTACGCTATAGTTTACAGGAGCAGTAGTATTGTTATAGTAGGTATGAATTGGATTCTTGTCTGAGGAAGTCATTCCATCACCAAATTCCCAGTAAAAACTCGTAGATCCAGCGGATGAGTTGTTTGTTATGTTAGCTATAGTCCCGTCACAAGTTTTTGTACTTCCAAATGTAAAAAGAGCATTCACGTACGGCAGAATCGTAACCGTTTCCTGATGAGTATCCTTACAACCTCCAGCGCCTGTAACCTCAAGTTGTATTGTCCGCACATCTTTAGATGATTGATTTGCAGTAGAGTTAGCACCTGTAATTATGTGTACATTGGGATCTGTAGGCGACACATGCGAAAATCCGTTGGCAGCCCAATTCCACGTTTTAGAAGCAATCATACCCGAAGATGCATCTGTAATTACTGCCGTAAAATCGGGATTAGGACAACCTGTATTTTTATCAAGCGTAAAATATGCATCAACTTTACCGTACACGTCAATAGTATCTTTCGCAACCGACTTACAACCATACTTATTCATCATAGTCAAAGTCACGTCATGCGTCTTTTTTGCCTTATCTAGAACTGTAAATTCATGTTGAACAGACAGATTCTTCGTATTTAAGCTAACACCATCGCCAAAATCCCAAATAAAGGAGATATCCCCAGCTGGTAATGCCGTTGTTGGGGACGTATTTTCAAACTTTACTGTACGCGGAGAACAATATGTAGGAGTTGGATCAACCCGATTCAAAGATGCAGTTACAGCAGGATAAACCGTAATCTGCTTTTCAATAATGCTCCCGCAGTAGCCTGCGTTTTTTGCTACCAGCTGAACAGTGTAGGTAATAGGCTTATCCGTATTATTGACATAATCATGGGTAAATTCCTCTACAAGGCCTGCTGGATCAAATTTACTAGAAGAAGCAACCGTCCCATCACCAAAATTCCAGTCGAGGAGCGCGGCATTTAACGACGTGTTTTTAAAAGTAACTTTTAAAGGAGAACATCCTGTAATATTATCAACACTAAAATTCGCATTGATTGGATCAAAAATTTCTACATCAATATCCTTAGTTGCCTTCATTCCACAAGCACCAGAAATCTCTACGGTGTATCGCTTAGTTCCTGCTGCAGGCACATTAGCAACAGGGTTGTAAATAGCAGGATCGCTCAAATAATCAACAGGAGTCCACTTGTAGGTTGTTCCACCTTGAGCGTAAAGTTGCACAGGTGCTCCATAACAAACTCTTACAGAAGAAGCATCAACTCCCGATACATTGGCAGACAACTTCAACTCATTGAAATCTGAGAAGTAGCCATAATTACAACTACTATTTGGTCCGCCATAAAAGACTCCAAAGTGAAATAAATCCCCCTTATTACTAAGAATATTGGAAGTACCAACAATCAAATCTGGAGATGTAGCCTTCCTCCAGTCCAATATTTGAAGAAACCACCAGTCTGTTCCAGGAAGCTGCTTCCATGTTGTTCCAGCAACAACTTCAATATTTATTTTTTTCCCGTTGAGGTAAAATTCATCTTTACCTGCAGATCGAACCATTATATTTACATTAAAAGTCTTACCTGATTCCTGTAAATAATTGAAGGCAACCTGCGTACTCCCCGTACACTTATCAATAGAAGGAATCATTGCACCTCCTAGCTCGCAACCAAAACCTCCGACATGAAGCACAGAAACCGGCTTATCAGCATTCAGAGAACAGTAACTTCCTGAAAGAACGACCCGATGCTGCTGTCCAGCATTTATTGTAGCAGAAGTAAGAACTGTCCCATTGTTATTTCTCACTGTAATTACAGTGTTATCCTCGTAAGCTGTAATGTAACAGTCCTCCTCGTCTGCTGCAAAAAGTCCCGTTTTAAAAACAACAAATGTTTTACCTAACGCATCTTCATTTAGTATCTGATCACCAATAGTGTCGTCACAACCGGTTAGCCCTGAGACGGAATCGTCATTTGTCGTAATCGCAACTTTTTTATCGGAAGTGACCAATGTTCCCGCCAACCGATCAGCTGCAGCCTTGCTCGGGCTCCCAGGTTTCGAGGGTGTCCCACCTTTTAATGCAGGAACGACACATATCGCCTCTCCCTTTTTTAAAACAATCTGTCTACTGGTTCCCTTAGGAATTGCAATACCGTGCATATAAGCATCCTGGCTTGGAGTAATTGTAACAAGCGTATTATCTTCTGTAGCAACAATATTTATTGAAGAATATGGCTGAACGCCATAGTTTCCATTTATTCGTCGAGTCTGAAAAGGAACATAAAATTTAGATCCTAGCGCATTCTTGCCTTTCAGCGCATAAATCTCAGCATTCAATGGATTCTTAATCTGATAGTATGCAGTTACTGGCGTTGTCGCAGAAATTTTCAAACCGCATTTATTGGGAATTCCGGGAGTTCCATTCTCATACTTATTCTCCAAATCAGGAACTCCTGCTGCAGGATCAATAAAATTATTCAGATTTATGGTTCGAGAAGCGTGAGCGGGAATCGTGACCACTATGGGAACAAACCGAGAATCTGCCGGCATCGAAATAGTCACCGTAGACTCCATATCGAAGCTCGAAAATGTGAGTAAGGCATCCTTCCCCCCTGGGGCACCATGCGATGAAGTTACATCAGGAACGACGAACCAAAACTCTGTATCTACCTGTGCGAACGAATGAAGTCCCAAAATGGAGAAACAACAAATAAGCACAAAGCGCCTAATAAATTTAGGCACAACCTCCAATCTCATATCCAACAACCTTAAATGTATAATCTATAGTTAAGGGATAGCCCCTTATATGTCCCCATTCACAAGGATAAAGAAAGTAAAGTTTTTTTAAAAAAGACATTAAAAAATTTAACATCTCACCTTTTTTTAACTGCTTTTTAACGCTAAATTTCCCGTCGATATTGGCTATAAGAAATAATGAGGGAATATGAAAGAAAGGTTGTTGAGGATATTTGTGTGCATATCCATTTTCATTATTAGCGATTTAACCGCTGTCAAAGCACAGACGATTTACTTCAGTGAGGGGTTCGAATTAGGGAAAAAACCCAATAATTGGTCGGAAGAAACTATTGAAGGCTCCATTCCTTGGAGATTTAGAAACGGAGGGTACAACCCCGCAGATCCGAACCTCAGCTCCCCGTCCGAAAAATTCGATATGCTCCGAAATCCAAACCATGCGTACAAGGGCACCTTCAACTCTTGGTTTTTCACCCAAGGTATCGGAAAAGAGCAAACACGCTTGATAACACCTCCCATCGATTTAAGTTTCGGGATTACCCCCACGCTTTCCTTCTGGTTAGCTCTTCACGAATGGAGGGTTGCTACAGGAATCAACAATGACATTTTACGGGTATACTATAAGGTCGGTTCAACTGGTGGCTGGAGGCTACTACAAACCTACAACTTTATCCAAAATAGCTGGAGAGATTTTCAAATTGCCATTCCAGCCGAAGCTTGCCAAAAACAGGTCTACTTTGCCTTCGAAGGGTTAAGCCGTTGGGGTATGGGGGTTTGTCTCGATGAAATAAAAATAGAGGAAACAGGATCGTTAGATCGTTTTTTGGCCGCGGCAAGCATCGAAAATGCCTCTGAAGATATAATCCCTAACGGAACCAATAACAACCCGATCCTTTGCACCCGATTAAGGATATCTGGAAACCAAGGAAACGCCATACTAAACAAGCTTACCGTAAATGCTACAGGAACAAACGTTGCTGATATTACAAAGGTAAAGCTATATGCGACCAAGGAGCCCTTTTTCAACACGTCGACGTTGCTTGCAGCCGAGTCTTTAAACGGATCAAGCGTAACATTTAGTCCAAACACCAACCTAGAGACTGGCTATACCTATATATGGGTAACCTACGACATCTCGGCTGCAGCAAAAAGTAAAAACATAGTAGATGCATCTATTCCTGTTGATGGAATCCTCGTTAACACGGTTAAAGCGCCTTCAACAGTACTCAATTCTCCTGGAACAAGAGTAATAAAGCAGAATCTTTTTTTCGATGACTTCGAATCAGACAAAGGATGGGCTATAAACGGAGATTTTGAGATTGATGTACCCCAGGGTAAAAAGGGACTATACGGAAACCCAGACCCTTCCATCGCATATAGCGGCACCAAAGTTTTGGGTAACGACTTAACCCACGATGGAGTTTACGATCCAAATGTACGATCCAATGCTCCCTACACCGCTACATCTCCCAAAATAAACGCATCCTTTTATAGAGGCGTCGTAATCAACTACAAGAGATGGTTGAATGCCGATCTTTTTGACACACTAAAAGTGCAAGCGAGTAATGACAACGGCGTTACATGGAAAACCGTATGGTACAACTCCACCTATGCTCTCGACGACAGCTGGCAGTCGCACTCCATCACGCTTCCATCCGAATTTGACCGCAAAGAGGAGATTCGAGTTCGTTTCACCCTCTCCTACTCCAACGATACCAGAGAGTTTACCGGCTGGAACATTGACGACTTTTCGGTAATCGGAAACTTTATGGAAAAAGATCTTGCAATGGGAGCCATCATTAGCCCAACAAGCAGCTGCGGTAGCGCCACTGCAGGCCAACCCATCACCTTAAAGGTAAAAAATGCAGGCTCTAAAGAGGCTGTTGCTCCTATTCCTGTTAAGATATTTCTGAATGAAACAACGGTTCTTAACGACAATATTCAGCAAAATATTGCGCCTGGCACTGAAGCAACGGTTACCTTAACTCAAACGCTTCCGGCCAACCTTTACGGAGATATAAACGTAAAAGCGCAGCTGCTGCTACCCAATGACGAGGACTTATCTAACGATACGCTCTCCACAAATGTCTTTATCTCCCGTACCTTTGACACCCCCTACAACAATAGTTTTGATGTAGCCGACGACTGGTTTGCCAAAGGAGCGAACTGGAAGCATGGCACCTCTGCCATTACCAACATCCAAGGCGATTCTCCGAATGATCAAATGTGGATTACCAACCTAAACGGAAACTACGAGAATAACTCTAGGTCTACCCTTACGGGACCTTGCTTTAACATCGTTGGTCTCGAAAAACCGATGCTCGAATTCAAAACCAACTACATTACAGAGAAGGGGAAGGATGGCTTTACCGTCGAATATTCGGCAGACAATGGCCAAACATGGCAGCCTATTGGAAATAATACCGACGCATGGGATAATCTATGGAATTGGAATAAGCAGGAGACCATTGCTTCCGCTGCAAAGGTTGGATTTACGGGTAACAGCAACGGATGGCTAACGGTAAACCACCTCCTACCTGCATCGCTTTACGGATTAAAGGGAATAAAATTCCGTTTTAACTTTACCAGCGACGCCCAAAACAACATTTTTGAGGGAGCAGCAATCAACTCCTTCACCATAAAAGAATCACCCGACGATTTTGGCGTATCGGCACTTGTTGCACCCGTAGAAATTACAACAGGCGATATCTGCGCAAGCTATACCAACGCAGAAAAAATCACCTTTAAGATCAAAAATTACGGCATAAAGACTGCAAAAGCAGGCACTAAAATTAAGGTAGCCTTCCAATCGAACTACTCTAAGCCTTTATTAACCGTAGTTAACAAGGTAGAAAAATTCGAGGAGGAATTCACGCTACCAACCGATCTTGCCATTAATGCGGAACAAACCTTTACAACCGTAAAGACCATTAACATGGACCGAGGTGGAAAGTACGAGATCATCATTAAATCTTTTGACGATCCAGATAACTTCTACCAAACCAACAACGACAGCTTTACCAAAACTATTAGAGTAAACAAGCCAGTTGTAGACCTTGGTCCTACTGTTTACCTTCTTGCTGGAGTAAAAGAACAGCATCAATTTAATATTTCCGAGTATTCGATTGGATATACGGTAGATTGGGAGACAAAAGTTAACGGGACTTGGTCGCCCAGCGCAGGTGGTGGTGATACAAGAATCGCAAAGATTACCGACTTTATTGCCCCCAACAATAAGATAACCTACCGCGTTACCCTCACCGACGCTGTTTCGGGCTGTAAGGTTAGTAGCAACACCGATGTTTACAAGCGCAACCCCGACATTACCATGCTGAAGATTGTAACCCCTATTGATAGCTGCAGCCATAAGCAAAAACAGCAGTTTAAGGTTATAATTAAGAATACAGGTAGGGATATAGATACCATAAGAGCCAACGAGATCCTTACGCTTCAGCTAAACTTTAAGGGCATCCCCGGGCCAGCCCATCAGCTTAAGCTCGATAAGGACTTAGCTCCCGGCGCAACCCTCGAATATATCTACCCCGACGTTTTTGACATGTCGGCAACTGGAACAACCTACAGCGTAAAGCCATCGGTTACCATGATGTACGATGTAAACGCCGCCAACGATATACTCGATGCAACCATCAAATCGTTTGGATACCCCAACTTTGTGCTTACGCCTAAAACACAAGTTGTGGAAGCGCTAGACTATACCTACGATGCCGGAGCAGGCTATAAAGGTTACAAGTGGTACGATGCATCCACCTTACAAACCAATAAGGTTAGCGCACCAGGTCCCGACGGTGGTAAAATTTGGTGCGCGGTTACCGACAACAACGGCTGTACTACCAAATCGGAGGCAACCATCACCTTTGCCATAAAAGATATTGCCATAAAAAGCCTCAACAACATCCAAACAAAATGTACGCAGGAGGCAGGTTTAAAGCCATCTATCACCATCGAAAATAAGGGAAATGTAGCCATTCCCAATGGGACAACTATCCCTTTCGAAGTTGAAGTAAATGGGGTTAAGCATGCCGATAGCTTTGTGCTAACTTCCGACTTTGCAGCAGGAACAACGTTAGACGCTACGCTAAGCAAGCCTATCGACATACAAACCAAGGGAGACTACGCCGTTAAAGTAATCTCTCAGCTGGCTGGAGACCTTATTGCTGACAACAACGCCCTATCGGCCAACATTAAGACCTTTGGGCTTCCAGTATCTACTCTCCCTGCGACGGTAAATACTAAAGATGTCGATGCGAAACTTGATGCTGGTGCTGGATTTGTAGATTACCTTTGGAGTACGACAGAAATTAGTCAAGCCATTACCGTATCAAAAAATGGCGTATACACCGTTCGCATTACCGATGGCAATGGCTGCTCCGACAATTTCTCCTCTACCGTTACCTTTATCCGTAACGACTTGGCCATCGACTTAACATCGAGCTATGGCACCAACAACAACGTTTGTACAGGCACAACAGAGTATCCTGTATCTGTAAGAATTAGAAACACCGGAAATGACATTCTTAAAGTTGGCGCGATAGTCCCTGTATCGTACAAAGTAGGTGATGTAACCGTTGACGAAAATATAACGCTTACCGAAGAGCTCAAGCCTACAGGCAACACAATCTACACCTTTACCAAAAAGGTTGTATTTGATGCTGCGGGCACCAAAGCCCTTTCGGCTATGATTAAGATGGACGACGAAACCTTTGCCAACAACTTTACCGAAGTTGTAAACGTTCAGGTTGCGCAAACACCAACTGTATCGTTAGGCGATGACATTACCAGCACCAATGCCAACGTCACCATATTTCCTACAATTACCCCCGAATTGGCAGACTACACCTACCTTTGGAGCAATGCCGTTACCACCCGCAACAACACCGTTAGCCAGTCGGGCGAGTACACTCTGACGGTAAACAATAAGGGATGTAGCGCAAGCGATAAGATTATTGTCACCCTCAACAAGTTTGATATTGCTGCCGAAGCCGCCGCCATAGAAACTCCAGGTAACGGTTGCTTCTCTGCAGAAAGTAGAAAAGTTAGCCTTAACATTAAAAATAGCGGCTACGAACCCATACCTGCAAAAGAAAAAATTACGCTCACCTACAAGATAGCAGCAACTTCAGGAACTGAGATTGCAACCGCCACCGAAGAGTTAATCCTTGATGCACCTCTTGCCGTTGGCGAAAGCAAGGCTTATACCTTTACAAAAGTTGTGACAGCCCTTGCAGCCAATAGCTACAAGCTTACCGTAGGGGCTACCTTTGCCGCCGATGGCATAAGCGCCAATAACAGCGCAAGCAAGGAACTTACGGTTAATCCGCTTCCTGAAATAGCATTCCCTACAAGCATCAGCGCAGCTGGAACAGAGTATACTCTTACAGGGCCTGCTGACATGGCTAAATGGGAATGGAATACAGGTGCAACCACCCAATCGATAAAGGTTACCACCAGCGGAACCTACACCCTAACCGCCACCAACGCCTTTGGCTGTGCGGCCACCAAAACTACCACCGTTTCTTTTAGCGCAGATATAAGTCTTACCGCTATAAAGAATGGCAATGCCTGCCAGAATACGGAAGCTGCGCCTCTGATGGTTACCATTACCAATACAGGAACCAAAACAATTCCCAACGGGACTGCTCTTACCTTTAGCGGATCGGTAAATGGAACGGCCTTTAATCAAACAAAAACCTTAACGGCCGATTTAATACCCAATGCAACTATAGATGTTACGCTAACAACCACCCTTCCAACTAGCACAGCAGGCACCTACAAGGTAAACGTTGTAGTTGCGTTAGAAGGCGAGGTGGTAACAGCCAACAATTCGGCAGAAAAGAGCATAACCATCAATTCGGCTCCTACGGTTACGCTTCCTGCGGAGATTGTAGCTCCCGAAAACACCCAAAAACTTACAGGTCCGGATGGCTATACTTCATACGAATGGAAGAATGGCGCTACTGTTGTAGGAAAAGAGCAAAGCATTACGGTAAATGCGGCAGGAACTTATACGCTTACGGTAACCAACAGCAGCGGATGTTCGGCATCTGCAGCAACCCGCGTCATCTTTAAGCTTGGCGATATTGCCTTAAAGAGCATAAAGAATAGCGAAAAGGCTTGCCAATCTACCTCCGGCAATCCGTTAATCCTCGAAATTGGAAACGACGGACTATCGGCTATTGTAAAAGGTGAAACCATCAGCATAAACGGTACCGCAGATGGAGTTCCCTTTAATGCGACCTATACGCTTACCGACGACTTGCAGCCAAAAGCCACCACCATTATTACCACCACAGCCCTGATTCCTGCAACCACCGAAGGCAAGACGGTAGCGGTTGTGGCCAACGTATCATACCAGTTCGACAATAACCATAGCAACGAATCGGCCACCAAAAATATGCTGGTGGTCGCCAATCCAACCTTTAGCATCGACATGAAAACCGTTGCGGATAAGAGCGAGGCAACATTAACGGCCAACAAAACCGATTTGACCTACCTATGGTCAACAGGAAGCACCTCTCGCATTACAACAGTTTACGAAAATGCAATCTTCAAGGTAACAGGTACCAACGCCAACGGATGTAGCCTTACCAAGAATGTTCAGATAGACTTCATCGTTCCGAAATCGAAGAACTTCCTGATGGTTTATCCCGCTGTAAGCGAAACCAAGTGCCTACAGGATGCCTCTGCACCATTTGAAGTTTTCGTTACCAACGAAAGCCTCAACACTACCGTTGCAAAGGGCACCAACGTTAGCATCGAATGCAGTTACAAAATTACAAAGGCTGATGGCAAGCTGGAGGAGTACAAGTTTAGCGGAAGTTTAACCCTACCAACCGACTTGAAGTCTACCGGAAAAGAGAGATACAAGTTCGAAAACATGACCTCGCTCGGAAAACAAACCGAAAATATCATAAAGGAGGTTCCTGGAAAGCAGATTGTAACCGGCTTTACTACCGTAAACGGGATAAAAGGTCTCGAAAAAAGCACTCAATTCGAGATTTATCCGCTTCCGGTTGTTGAGTTTGGCAAGGATGTTATCTACCGTTCGCTACCAGGCGTTCTGAAGATAGATCTTCCTACCAACGGGTACACATTCCTTTGGAGCACCGGCGAGCAAACCAACAACATTATCGTAAAAGAGGAAGGCGAGTACTCCGTAACCGTTACCAGCAAGCAAGGCTGCGTTGCCAGCGATAAGGTGGAGGTTAAAGAGGGCTCCGAAAAGGCAAGTATAGATGTAAACGTTTACCCTAACCCCGCCTCTAACCTGGTTAATATCGAAGCTTTCGCAAAGGAAACCGAGGATATCATTGTAGAGGTATACACCTCTAGCGGAATTCTAATGCACAACCAGGAGTTTAAGCAATCGCGCCAAGCAGTTCTCGTAAACTTTGATGTAAGCAGCTACACATCGGGTAGCTACATTGTTATGGTTAGAACCAAAAGCACCAAAGTTGCCAAAATGCTAATTGTAGGCAAATAGTTTGCAAACATCATAAAAGGAGAGGCTACCTCATAGCGGGTAGCCTTTCTCTTTTTCAAAAAAACAGGTAAATCAAATAGAAGAACCTTATCCTGTAGCAAAAGTGCTGATTATTTGAGCACATAGACATCTTTACTCGCAAGCATTAGCAGCATTCGGCACATCAAAAACACCAAATACAACGTTAACAGGGGGTACTGTAAGTGTTGAAATCGACGATTTCAACATTGTTTTTGGCAAAAACGACATTGTTTTTGCCAAATTCAACGTCGTTTTTGGCAAATTCAACATTGTTTTTGGCAAATTCAGCGTTGTTTTTGGCATCTCCATTGATGAAATCGTCGTTTTCAACGTTGTTTTTGGCGTTTCCTTCGTTGAAAATGCCATTTTTAAAAGCAAAAAAACACCTAACCACCCAGTACTTGTAACCTAATAAGTACCCAATAGTATATTCTGCAGCAGATCTACTTCTTGCTCCAAATAAGGTTTATAGCAGCAGGATTGCTCTAATACTTTTCGCACCCAATTTTATAAAAGCATCAAATACCTGCACAAAAAAGGCTGGCAACCCTTAATTGTTGCCAGCCATATATCAAGTTGCCATATTCCTTTTTAGTAAAACACTACCTGATCTTTATCTTCCTTATACGACAATCCTAACCGCTGCGATAGGGTATCTAAGGTAGCCAAGGCAGATACCGGGGAGATGGTAAATGTTAGCGGATTGCTCATGCTAACGCTGGCTCTAAACACAAGCCTTTTCCCTACCAGCTTTTCAATTGGCTTTACCAGCTTAGCCAAGGGTGTTTTATCCGCCACAAGCTTATTGCTGCGCCAAGCAATTAGGTTTAGGTCGGCAGAAATAACCGTAACGGCTCCTGTAGAGTCGAGCGTAGCCATATTTTGCATCGGAACTTTATACGTTTTTCCCGCAACCAGCACCTCCACCGCCCCTTTTATGGCAATAACTTCAAAAGACGATGCGCCTGCGGCCACCACATTTACAATAGCATCGTTTGCAAACACCTTCGCGGCTGCAGTTCGTATGGTTAGAGGTCTTTCTGCAACCAGCGAAACCTCCAGCATCGCTTCTCCACTTAATGTTATCGTCCTATTTCGAGTTCCAAATGTTTTTCCATACCTAACGGCTGCGCCGCTATCCATGTACGCTCGGGTACCATCGGCAAGCAGCAGCAGCTCCGCTCTTTTCGAGGCCTTCACCTGCCAGTTGCCTCCTATATTTAGCACCAACGACGCAACCCCAGCGATGGCAAATAGGGCTGCAATCAACACCACCATTTTTACGATAGATCGGCTCAACGATTTTTGCTCCTCGGTGGATATCGGCCTTATTTCGGAGGCCATCATCTGCCAGGCTGCGGCACGATCTTGCGTAAACGCCTCCGACGCAAAGCCAAGCTCCTGCCACATTGCCTGTGCTTGCTCGTAAATCGAGCGGTTGTCTGCCGATTCAGCAATCCAGCTATCGAGCCTTGCCCGCTCCTGCTCCGAAGCAATTCCTCTAAATACGTTAGATAGTATATCCGTTGGTGTTTTCATAACCAGCATTTGTTTAGGTAAAGATAACCATTGGCAGGATGCGGAACTCATCAACATAAAAAAGCCTCCCCACTTTTAAAGTGAGGAGGAGTATCTAGTTGGCAGGTATCGATCTGATTTTTGTTTTAAAGAAGTTGGCCTCTGTGCCTCCTCCTGCGCCATCGCCGCTAAGTAGACGGTAAAAACCACAGTTTCCCCAGCTGGCTGGCCTATCTTCTATAGTATTATCCTCCTTGGTATCATTAGCAACGTAACGCGACACCATGCTTTGCCACCTAACAATTCGGGGTACGCTCCTTTCAAAAGCAAATAAATCCTTACTTGGGTTGGCCAGCTCGTTTAGGTAGGATATGTAGGCCGAGCGATAAGCGGGAATCGACAAAATTTTCTTTACAATGGGATTGCTATCCTTCCCCCAGTTGGTTGGGTCTTGAGTTCCTGAATTACCAACAATAAGCGAGGTTCCTAAGGTGTTGTCGTAATCGTATGGAATGAAGAAAAACTTTCCGCTAGCATTAAAGTAGAAATAAAAATTGTTGGAATTGCCCCAATAGTCGTCCCACATCCCAACCATAACGCTTACGGCGTAGGTTTTAAGAAACAGCTGCACGTCCATTTGTCCTTGCAGCCAACTTTGGAAGTCTGCACCAGCCTTTGCATTGAAATTTTGGATAAATGATGCCAGCTGAGCCTTTGCTTCGGCCAGCCTTTTATCGTTTGTTTTCAGGTCGTACACAAAATACTTCGAGAGGTTAGCATCTAGCTTAACATCCTCAACCCCCATACGCGACTGATCGGCATTTCGCAAATCGGCTCCATAGTTTGCCTTCCATAAAAAGCCATCCGTATCGCCAAAACCTACTTTTCTATTGGCAATATAGTCCTCGTCGACGCTCTCGACTAGCTGGTAAACGCCAAAGTAAGCAGCTTTTCCATCCTCCTTAATCTTTATGGTCAAGCGCACGTAGCTCGATTTAGGTGCAGTCCAAATTCCATAGCGCTCAAAGAGGTCGTAGCAGTACACCTCGCGAGAATAGGTCGGATCATCCTTAAACCACTTCAGGTTTATCTTTTGTAGCGTATTGAAGCGCTTACTTTTTACATACTTCTTAAAGTTTATCGCAAAATGGGCATGATGCCAGCTGGGGTTAATGCCATTATGAGCCTCTCCATGGGCACCTTCAGGCCTACGACGGCTGGTGTTTCCTCTAATTCTAATCCCAACGCTATCAATTTTCGCCTCCTTTCCGGTTTTTGTAAACAAGTAGTTGGCCATAATGTACTCCTCATTCTGCGGGTTGGTATCGAAGTTCGACAAAAGGGTATTCCACTGAGCAGTGGTAACCTCCAGTACGATTTCCGGTAACGCCTCGATGTCAAAAACATAGCGTAATGCTTCCACATCTCCAGGCAATGTAGGTACTTCGGGAGTTGGTTTAACCTCCTCAACATCTTTACTTCTACTACAGGAGAGTAGCAAAGCAACCGTAAATACAGAGAATATGACAAGTGCTTTTCGTTTCATCTATACGTCAATCTAATTTGCCTAAATATGATGCTATTGGTGTAAACTTCAAAATTCCACACTCCGACTACCTTCTATTCTATTTATAACGATTATGTAGCCATTCGAACAGCAGCAAACAATATTTAAACAACCGTGTGGGTAGTTTAACTAACCCAATATTTCTACTTTTACGTAAAATAAACTGGCATGATTAACCTTATACTTCAGCTAACCATTGCAATCTCCTCAATGGTTGGCTTCAGCAACCAAAGTCCAACTAAAAATATTTCAGACGGAAGTCATTACGAGCTTCCTAAGGAAAAAAGAAAAGGAGAAATAGTAAAGCACACCGCCTATACCCTTAACTACATCGAAAAATATGAGCAGGCATCGTGGGTAGCCTACCAGCTAACCGGCAATAATGTTGGTGGAGGTTTTGAGCGAACCAACAAGTTTATTGAAGACCCTCTCGTTTCAACGGGGTCGGCCACCAACAAGGATTACTCAAAGTCGGGGTACGACAGAGGACACCTTGCCCCTGCTGCAGACATGTCGTGGTCGGAAGAAACCATGAAAGAATCCTTCTTCTTTAGCAACATGAGCCCTCAAACGCCCGAATTCAACCGTGGAATTTGGAAAAAGTTGGAGGAGCAGGTTAGGGAATGGGCAAAGGATAACGAAAAGCTTTATATTGCAACTGGACCGATCCTAAAAGGCGACATGGAAACTATTGGGCCCAGCCATGTGGCTGTTCCAAAATACTACTACAAGGCTATACTCGACTATACCGATCCTGAAATTAAGGCAATCGGCTTCATCCTTCCCAACGAAGGGAGTACAGAACCTTTAAAAACCTTCGCAGTATCGGTTGACAGCCTCGAAAAAGTTACCGGCATCGATTTTTTTTACCAGCTACCCGACGATGTTGAAAAAAAGTTGGAAAGCAAATTTGACGCCAGCCTGTGGAGGTGGGAGAAGGCCAAGAAAAAAAGAAAAAATGCAGCTTCCAACGCCGACACAAACCATACAACGAGATTTTAAATACCAATATATCGGGTCAAATTTTTAACATTCATCAAATAGTAGACACCCATGAAAAAGTTCGCAATTGTACTTTCAGGATGTGGCGTTCAAGATGGAGCGGAAATCCACGAATCGGTAATGGCAATGCTTTCGGTTGATATGGCGGGCGCCACCTACCAACTTTTTGCACCAAACATTAACCAAACAAGGGTGATAAACCACCTCTCGGGTCAACCAACTAGCGAAACACGCAACGTACTTGTAGAGTCGGCAAGAATTGCTCGTGGAAATATAAAACCGCTTAACGAATACAACCCTTCCGAGTTTGATGCCATCCTATTTCCTGGTGGATTTGGGGCAGCACTCAACCTCAGCACCTTTGCAACAGAAGGAGCAAACATGAGCGTTAATCCAGATGTAGAAAAAGCGGTTAAAGCAACTCACAGCGCAGGCAAAGCGATTGGCGCAATGTGCATTGCTCCTGTAGTTATTGCCAAAATACTTGGAAAAGTTAATGTTACCATTGGTAACGATAGCGGTGTTGCTGCTGCAATTAGCGAATTTGGCTCGAAACACACCAATACCCATAAAGGAGAAGTGGTAGAAGATGGCGAGAATAAGATTTTCACAACCCCCTGCTACATGCTAGATTCGAGCATTAAAGATATTTTTGAGGGAGCGACAAATCTTGTTCAACAAATTTTAAAAAGCCTCAGCAAGTAACACATTTCCTCAGAAAATCGCTCAAAAACGCAAAATGGGAAGAAATGCGCCTCAAAAAAAACACTTTTTTAAACAAAATGCATCGACGTAAAAATAAAAAGATGTCTAACAAAAATATTTCACACCAATTTACAGGTGCAAAACCAGCCTTAAACAGGCTAAAAGACGATATACAAAGATTAAGAAGAATTTCCCTTACAAATATCCACACATCTAACAATGTTAATGTTTCAAAATTCACCAACAATGCTATCTTTGTCGATGGGGAAATTAAAAAAGGGGATTATGGGAATTTTTCTTACTTCAGCAATTATCCTTTGGTTTGGCTTGTTGGGCTATATCGCCAACGATTACTACAAGCTATGGAAAGCTTTAAACGAGAATTCCATTGGGGCGACAAAGCCAAAGGTGTAAATGAAAAATAGCGCTACCGTGTGATAGCGCTATTTTTTATTCTATTAATCTTATAGGTAAGATTCGATTGGAGCACAAGTACAAACCAAGTTTCTATCTCCGTATCCGTTATCTACACGAGTAGATGCAGGCCAGAATTTATTCTCCTCGATCCATTTAAGCGGATAAGCCGCTTTCATTCTGCTATATTTATGGTTCCACTCATCTGCTGAAACCTCTGTAGCCACGTGCGGAGCCATCTTAAGAACGTTATCCTCAGCATCTGCTGTTCCGTTCTTAATTTCCTCACATTCGTTCTTAATAGAAATCATAGCCTCCACAAAACGGTCAATTTCTTGAACCGATTCGCTCTCTGTTGGCTCAACCATTAAGGTTTCATGAACTGGGAACGATAAGGTTGGAGCATGGAATCCATAGTCCATCAAACGTTTTGCCACATCTGTAGCGTCCACACCATACTCTCTCTTAAGATGCTGAACATCGATAATACACTCGTGACCAACACGCCCAGTCTCTCCTGTATAAAGGGTGCTAAAGCAACCTTCCAACTTCTTAGACAGGTAGTTTGCGTTTAGAATAGCCATTTCTGTAGCATTCTTCAAGCCTTCGCCACCAAGCATTTTGATGTATCCATAAGAAATAGGAAGAACGCTTGCACTACCAAATGGAGCTGCAGCAACAGCGCTAATACCTTCGCTACCTCCTGCCTTAACCAACTTATGAGAAGGAAGGAACTTAGCAAGATGAGCAGCTACGCAGATAGGTCCAACCCCAGGACCACCACCACCGTGAGGAATTGCAAAGGTCTTGTGCAAGTTTAGGTGACAAACATCGGCGCCAATCGTACCTGGATTGGTTAACCCAACCTGTGCATTCATATTTGCACCATCCATATAAACCTGACCACCTGCGTTGTGAATGATATCCATCATATCCTTAATACGGCTTTCGAATACACCGTGTGTAGAAGGATAGGTAACCATCAACCCTGAAAGGGTATCGCTATACTTAGCAGCCTTTTCTTTTAGGTCATCAACATTAATGTTTCCCTTTTCGTCGCAAGCAACAACAACAACCTCCATTCCGGCCATCGCCGCAGAAGCAGGGTTGGTTCCGTGTGCCGATGCAGGGATTAAGACAATGTTTCTATGCCCTTGACCATTAGCTCGGTGGTATTCACGAATTACCATAAGGCCTGTGTACTCGCCATTCGCACCAGAGTTAGGCTGAAGAGAGGTGGCAGCAAAGCCGGTGATAACCGCTAAATCTTTCTCAAGATCAGCGATTAGCTCCAAGTAACCTTCAACCTGATTGCTAGGAGCAAATGGGTGTAGCGAGCTGAACTCGGGGAAACTCAAAGGAAGCATTTCAGCAGCAGCATTCAACTTCATTGTACAAGATCCCAATGAAATCATGCTATGCGTCAATGAAATATCTTTACGCTCCAACTTTTTGATGTAGCGCATCATTTCAGTCTCAGAATGGTACTTATTAAATACCTTTTCGGTCAAGATGGCTGATTCTCTTGCAAACTTTTTATCAAAAGCAACCTCTTCTCCAATTACAGCGGCGCTGCCATTGTTTTTTCCTGCAGCAACTGCAAAAATGTCAAGGACAGCCGCAATTTCCGCTTCGGTGGTTACCTCATCAAAGCTCATACGAACAACGTTGCTAGATGGGAAGAAGAAGTTAATTTCTTTCGCCAACGCCAGCTCTTCTATTTTCTTTACATCCGCCACTTCAACTTCTAAAGTATCAAAGAAGTTTACGTTACGTTGGGTATAACCAAGAACTTTTAAGCCGTTATTCACGGCTACAGCAGCATTATGAGCATGCAGCGCAATTCGTTTTACCCCTTCTGCCCCATAGTACACTGCAAACATACCAGCCATAGAAGCAAGTAGCGCTTGAGCGGTACAAATATTAGAAGTAGCCTTCTCACGCTTAATATGTTGCTCACGAGTTTGGAGCGCCATACGAAGAGATGGATTTCCGAGGCGATCTACAGAAACTCCAATAATACGGCCTGGCATGCTACGCTTGTATTCATCCTTGGTGGCAAGATAGGCAGCATGAGGACCGCCGAATCCCATTGGAATACCAAAACGTTGAGTAGATCCAACTGCAATATCAGCCCCCCACTCTGCAGGCGACTTAACCATTACAAGGCTTAAAATATCGCAGGCAGCGGTTACCAAAATCCCCTTTTCGTGACAAGCAGCAGCAAAAGCCGCGTAATCCTTAATCTCTCCTGAAGCGGTAGGGTACTGAACAATGGCGCCAAACATACGATCTGTTAGGCTAACCTCTTCGAACTTACCAACAACAACCTCTATTCCAAAAGGAACAGAACGAAGGTTAATAACATCAAGAGTTTGAGGAAAAATGTCCTCATCTACAAATAGAACATTCTTCCCAGCCTTTACAGCAGTACGCGAACGAGCACCAAACATCATTCCCATGGCTTCAGCAGCAGCTGTTGCCTCATCCAAAAGCGAACAGTTGCTAATCTCCATTCCTGTAAGGCTAATTACAGCAGTTTGGAAATTAAGCAGCGCCTCTAAACGTCCTTGAGATATTTCAGCCTGATATGGAGTGTAGGAAGTATACCAGCTAGGGTTCTCGAAGATGTTGCGTTGAATTACAGCTGGAGTATAGGTTGGATAGTAGCCCATACCTATAAAACTTCTGTAAATCTTATTCTTCGCTCCAATAGCCTTAATTTTTTGAGCAAATTCGTACTCGCTAATTCCCTTATCGAGCTTCAACGGTTCCTGCAGCCTAATAGACGTAGGAACAATTTGATTGATTAGCTCATCTACCGAAGAAACCCCAACAACCTTAAGCATTTCAGCTATCTCATGCTGACGTGGTCCATTATGTCTTCCGACAAATTTATCGTTTGCCATTATTTAGCTAATTACAAAGTGAGTATTCGAAATCAAAGCTTAAAATTACAAATTGCCTTTATATTTCTAGCTTAAATGGAACAAAAAAATTTCGTACTGTAAATTTTTATGTTAAAGTTCGAAAGGATGCTCATTCACAAAGGGGTTATACCTTCGCTCTTGCCCCAACGTACTCGATTCGCCATGACCAGAGTAGTAGCGAACTTCATCGCCAAGCGGCAAAACTTTCTTTATTATAGAACGAATGATCTCCTCATAGTCTCCTCCTGGCAAGTCGGTTCTTCCAATGCTCCCATTAAACAGGGTATCACCAACCATAATAATCTTTTGCTCATCACTATAGAAGCCGACCCCTCCTTTTGTGTGGCCTGGTAAACCAATTACCTTAAGTAGCGATTTTCCAAAAGAGATATCATCTCCATCTGAAATAAAATTCACCTTACAAGTTGGTTTTTCAATAACAAAACCAAAAGCGGAGCCCATTGCTGCCGACCTATTTATATTTTCCACTTCGTCAGCATGAATATACAGCTCGACCCCATATTTTTTACTCAAATACTCAACTCCAGAAATATGGTCAAGATGCCCGTGCGTATTTATCAGCTTTACCGGCTTCAGATTAAGCGCTGCAATAAAGCTATCCATATCCTCCTGCTCCTCGGAACCATATACTCCCGCATCTACAATTACGCATTCGCCTGTTTCGTCGTAAAGGATGTAGGTATTTTCCTTAAATGGATTGCAAACAAAAGTCTTAACTGTAATCATATTGTAAAATTGTGAATTATCTGCCATTAACACCTTTGAGCATTGGAACAAAAACAAAGTTTCCGTGCTCACAAACAGCCACCTCGGTTGATGATACTTTATCAATAGAAGTCATCACCTGATTATTAATGGGGCCAACAGGTATAACCATTCGTCCTCCAACAGCCAGCTGCTCCACCAGCAATCGAGGAATTTCAGGCGCCCCTGCTGTAACAATTATCTTATCGTAGGGAGCATAGGTTGGTTTTCCTTCGTATCCATCTCCCAAAAAAAATTGAGGATTGTATCCCAAGCGATTTAAAAGATGCCTACATGATAAAAACAGTTCCTGCTGCCTTTCGATGGTATACACCTTCGCCCCCAACTCCGACAGTATGGCCGCCTGATAACCAGAGCCAGTACCAACTTCAAGAACCTTATCCCACTGCTTTAAGGATAGAAGTTCTGTCATAAAAGCAACGGTGTAGGGCTGCGATATCGTTTGTCCGGCAGCAATAGGGAAAGCCTTATCCTGATAGGCGAATTCTACAAACCCGCTATCCATAAAAAGATGGCGAGGCACCTTATCAAAAGCAATCAAAACACGCTCATCTCGAATCCCCTTCATTCGAAGCTCATCGATAAGCCTACGTCTCAACCCTTTATGCCTAAAGTTATCTTCAAATTCAGCAATTGACATTACCACTATTTTTTACAAAGATACCTTTTGAAAGGAGTTTCCCAATCCGTTTTAAACAAAGGTTGAACGTACGGAAAACTTTATAGCTAAAAGCGTTTCTAGGAACTGTACTTATTGCTACATTTGAACTATAAACCATTCAACCCATGCAAATCGGACTCTTCAAAAACTCAAAATCGCCTCTTCAAGAGCTGATGCTTGACCTTTCGAAAGAGCTAAACTTCGATTTAATAACAATCAACAGCCTTGAAGATAAAGCCATAAGCAACGTTGATGGACTTATCGTATCTGACGAATTTAAAAGTTCGGCAGACATTGCCAATACGCTTAAACGCTTTAAGAACATCCTATTCCTAAATCCTGATGTAGCATCAACAATTCTAACCCAAGACCTTTCCATAATCTGCGAAGAGGCAGAAGTTGAGCTACAGATTGCAGGACCGGCCATCCATCCTCAAGTTTTCAATTTCATAGCAAGAAATAGCTCTGCGCCATACTATGTTAGGGTTATTAAAGAGACGCACTCGTTGGAGGATATTTCGTTTAACACCCTTTACCGTTTGCTGTACTGGTGTGCGTTTTTTTCGGAAGGAGATGTTCGTAAGTTTAAGATGAGCGTTTCGCCTGCGATAAGTTCTGAAGGCATACTGCTATATGGAAGGACAGAATCTGCGCTTAGCGTACCCGTTGACATCTGGTTTACCAACCTAGGATTTAAGGACAAGGAGGTTGTAAAGGTATTTACCCAAACCGAAGTTTTGGACTTAGACTGCCAAACGAACGTCCTAATGGCAAAAAACAAAGACGGTGAAGCCATCGAAAGTTATGAGCCTATCGCCCACTCAGGAGAAGTGTACGTCCGCTCTTTCATCGGACATCTGCAAAAAAAAGGAGCCAAACCGCACAACTTGGCCCTCGCCAAATTCTTAAAAATGGTCGAGTTTTACAACTCCATGAAAAGAAGCATCAACTTATAGAAAATTAAAAAGGCTACCGAAAGGCAGCCTTTTTAATATCTTGCAGGTTAAATACTAGTATTTACCTCTTGACTCGTCAGAAACGGTAAGTTTTTTTCTACCTTTTGCTCTACGAGAAGCAAGCACACGACGACCATTAGCAGTCGACATTCTTTCTCTGAAACCGTGCTTGTTTCTTCTCTTCCTCTTCGATGGTTGGTATGTCCTTTTCATTGGGAGACTCTTTAAACTATATTGTTAACTTGTTACTCTTTTTTTCGAATTGCAAAAATAGCCTTTTTTTCGTTCTCGCAAATACAATTGTATTAAAAAATTGCAGTGCTAAGATGTTTTTTAGCCTTTAATCACTTTTGGAGGTAAACCACCTTCTTTGTTTCAAAGAACTCATCATCAAAGAAGTCTGGAATATTAAAAATATCACGGCTGTAAGGAACTGTGCTTAACTCTTCTGTCAAATCGCCTCCTTTTAGGTACAAAATACCGTTGGGAATCGCGTGATTTCCTCGAGGAATGATCTTTTTCCAAACCCAAGAGCAAAATGTTTTGATGTCCGTCACGGCACGGCTCACCACGAAATCGTAGTTTTCGGGTAAGTTTTCGGCTCTAGCTTGCATTGCCTTTACATTTTTAAGGCCTAACGCCTCTGCCACATTTTGAACCACAGTTATTTTCTTACCTATAGAATCAACCAACGTAAACTGCACCTCTGGGAATAGTATGGCAAGAGGAATCCCTGGGAAGCCTCCCCCTGTTCCCACATCGAGGATTTTTGTTCCCGGCTTAAACGTCACAACCTTGGCTATAGCCAACGAGTGCAGCACATGCTTAACGTAGAGGTTATCTATATCCTTCCGAGAAATTACATTGATTTTATCATTCCATTCAGAGTACAAGTCCTTCAGCATTCCAAATTGGCGTTTTTGTTCGTCAGTTAGGTTGGGGAAGTACTTTTCTACGATTTCCATTACAGCGGATTATCTTTATTGTGTTTCATATAACTCGAGAGGAGCTCTTTTGCCCTAAAAAGTTGAGCCTTAACCGTCCCTATTGGAAGTTCCAACTCTTCGGCAATCTCCTCGTACGAGTATTCCTTAAAATAGCGAAGTTCTAACAGCCTTCTATACCTCGGTTTCAACTTCGAAACTAGGTCTTGTATAAGCTTTACATTTTGCTCCTTTATCATCGACTCTTCTGGATTCGGCGTACTTGCCACGATATCCACGTGCGAAGGAGAGTTGTCGTCGGTGTCGTTTGGCTGATCAATTGACACGATGTTTGCCTTGTTTTTTCGAATAAAATCGATACAGTTGTTGGTCGCAATTTTAAACAGCCAAGTACTAAATGCGAAGTTGGGTGTGTAAAGGTGAATGTTTCGAAAAGCCTTACCAAAAGCTTCGATAGTTAGATCTTCTGCATCAATTTTGTTGTTAACCATTTTGAGCAAAAGAAAAAACAACGCATCCTTATACCTATCCATCAGCTCGGCATACGCCTTTTGGTCGCCTACCAGTGCTTGCTGAACAAGTTTGTAGTCATATCTTGCCTTATCCGATAAATTAGGGTCTAGCTCCATTGTTGCCGCTTGGGTGTAAATTTGCGCTTAAGGTAAATTGCAAGATACAAAACAGGCGATACAATATCAAAAAACATCATAAATAACCATATTCCTCTCTCCTGCAACTTGTTTATTGCTGTCTTAAAGCATATATTAATAACAATAAAACGAAGAGAAATGGCAAAAATAGCCACATAAGGAATTGGCAAAAGAAAAATCAACGGAATTGAGGTAGCAAAAAAGAGCAAACGGCTTGCCATTTCGAGTGATAGGCTAAACTTTGAAGCAAACCTATAGCGCTTGTAGGTAGTCCCATGACGAGCCTTTTGAACCATCCAGCTACTCCATGAAGCCTTCGGTGCTGTAACCAGTAGCGCCTCCTTCGAAATGGCCACTCGGGTATTATACCTGTTGGCAACCTCGTTTACGAACAGGTCGTCGTCTCCCGAAAGCAGAGAGTGATGGCTCGCAAAACCTCGATTCTTTAAAAAGAGGCTTTTCCTGTAGGATAGATTACGGCCAATTCCCATGTATGGAGCGCCACTCAAAGCTAACCCTAAGTAGTTTAATCCTATAAAGAACGCATCACAACGAATTATCTTATTCAAAAATCCCTTTTTACGCTCGTAGCCACAGTACCCCAACACCACATCGGTGTTAGCACCGTAGGCATTAACCATCTGCTTGAGCCACTGATTCGATTTTGGAGTGCAATCGGCATCAGTAAGCACAATTTGGTCGTACATGGCCGATTTAATACCAACGGTAAGGGCTAATTTTTTCCCATGAAAGAACTTTTCATCCTTTTTGATGAAGGTTTGGCGTAAGTGAGGATATTTTACCTTCAACGATTTCAGAAGAATGGATGTATTATCTTCAGAACAATCGTCGACAACCACTATTTCAAAGTTAGGATAGTCCTGCTCGGCAATAAGTGGAATATTTTTCTCCAGATTATCCTGCTCATTTCGTGCACAAATCACCACCGAAATCTTAGGCCAATCGGTTTTTGAGGCATCAATCACCACCTGTTTTCTTCGTCCAACTCGACCATAAATACCTATATAGTAAATAAGTTGAATAAGAAGAGTTAATCCAAGGAGTGAAAGCAATGCAATCTGATACCCCTCTAAATCGTTGATAAAATTGTACACCATTTACACACGTTCAAAATATTCGGCAATTTTATCAAAGTTTTTTATCTTTTCGTTCTTGTTCGGGATATTTATTTAGCTCTTATCAAATAGTTAACAGTAGCTACATTATTTTTTAATGAATTAAAAGTAGTATGCAGTGCGTTTTTTAATTGTTATTTTTGCGCTCATTTTCAACAAAACGGAACATGAAGTTCGATTTAGTTAGTACAGATTCTGGATCTAAAGCACGTGCAGGGGTAATAACCACCGACCACGGACAAATTCATACGCCAATATTTATGCCCGTGGGAACGGTAGCAACCGTAAAAGGGGTTTTCCATCGCGATTTAAAGGAGCAGGTGCAAGCCGAAATCATACTAGGCAACACCTACCATCTTTACCTTCGTCCAGGACTTGACGTGCTTAAGGCTGCAGGCGGACTTCATAAATTCAGCTCGTGGGATAGACCGATTTTGACAGATAGCGGCGGTTTTCAGGTATTTTCTCTTGCAGAAAACAGGAAGCTTACTGCCGAAGGATGCACCTTCCGATCGCATATCGATGGATCAAAGCATATGTTTACACCCGAAAACGTAATGGATATCCAACGTGTTATCGGGGCAGACATTATTATGGCATTTGACGAGTGCCCTCCTGGAACAGCGACCTTTGACTACGCGAAGAAGTCGTTAGACCTAACCCAGCAGTGGCTAGAACGCTGCGTTAAGCGTTTTGATGAAACAGAAGGGTTGTACGGCTACTCGCAAACGCTCTTCCCTATTGTACAGGGATGCGTTTATCCCGAGCTCCGTATTAAGGCTGCCGAACATGCGGCTGCACTAGATAGAGAGGGATACGCAATTGGCGGTTTAGCGGTAGGCGAACCAGTCGATCAAATGTACGAGATGATTGAGGTGGTAAACGAAGTTTTACCACAAACCAAGCCTCGCTACCTAATGGGCGTTGGAACCCCTGTAAATATTCTCGAAGCCATATCGCGAGGAGTAGACATGTTTGACTGCGTAATGCCAACCCGAAACGGACGCAACGGAATGCTCTTCACCAGCGAGGGAATTATCAACATTAGGAACTTAAAGTGGAAAGACGACTTCTCGCCAATAGACAGCAACGGGATGGCGTTTGTAGATCACGACTACACCAAAGCCTACCTTAGGCACCTATTCATATCAGATGAAATGCTAGGGGCTCAAATTGCGTCGATGCACAACCTGGCATTTTACCTATGGCTTGTAAAAGAGGCTCGCAAGCACATTTTGGAGGGTGATTTTGCCCAGTGGAAGGCGATAATGGTACCGAAGCTAGCAACCCGTTTGTAATTTTGTTTAACAAACAACATTTATTAGCTTCGCAGCCCATATGCTTTCGTAACTTTATTGGCATCTATTAAACAAACATCGGATGAAATTTAGACTCTTAAAGCGTCTTGATATCTATATAATTAAGAAATTTATCGGGACCTATTTCTTTGCAATACTCATCATTATTGGCATATCCGTAGTGTTTGATGCGGCAGAGAAGATTGACGACTTTATGGAGAAGAGTGCGCCGCTGAAGGCGATTATCTTCGACTACTACATGAATTTCATCCCCTACTTTGCCAGCCTTTTCAGCTCGCTAATAACGTTTGTGGCAGTAATCTTCTTCACTTCGAAGATGGCCTACAACACGGAAATTGTGGCGATACTGGCCAGCGGGGTAAGCTTTAAGCGGCTGCTTTATCCCTACTTTGTAGCAGCGCTATTTATCGGAACGCTAAATTTTGTGCTGGTTGCCTTCATTATTCCGCGAGCAAACGAGATCAAGATCGATTTCGAAAATAAGTACGTAAAAAACCAGTACGTAAACGAATCGTCAAACATACACCGCCAGCTATCGCCCAATACCTTTGTATATATGGAGAGCTTTGCGGTATACTCCAAGACAGGCTACAAATTTTCGTTGGAGAAATATGAGAAGAATAAGCTGCGCTCGAAGCTGATGTCGGACTACGCGCAGTGGGACTCCACAAGCAACAAATGGACCGTTTACAACTACTATATAAGAGACTTTAGCGATAGAAAGGAAACCATACGCCGAGGCGAAAAGCTCGATACGCTGATCGATCTTAGTGGACAGGAGCTCTCGCAGCGCGCGAATGTGGTTGAAACGATGAACATCTTTGAGCTGAGCCATCAGATAAAAAAGCAAAAGGCTAGAGGCGCAGATGACGTGGTGATTCTGCAAACGGAAATGAACAAGCGCTACGCCTATCCCCTTAGTACCTTTATTCTTACAATTATTGGAGTATCTCTCTCGTCACGAAAGGTGAGAGGCGGAATTGGACTTCACATTGGGCTAGGTATACTGCTAAGTTTTGCCTACATCCTGTTTATGCGCTTTAGTGAAATGTTTGCCGTTGGAGGTTTAATTTCTGCTAACGTCGCCATTTGGGTACCCAACGTGCTATTTGCATTCATTGCCTTCTATCTGTACAGAAAAACACCGAAATAGAGGTTGAAAATCAGAACATCCAGCCGCTTCTGCAGGTGCTGCACTTTTTGCAATGTATAATATATTGTGCAAACGCAAATTGTTAAAACCTTCACAAGCTAGCTGATGTTGGGAGAAAATTAGCTAGAATTGTACCCGATTTGAGAATGGGGACGACGCTGGCTGTTCGTCCCCCAGTTATCAACTAACACAAAATACACATGCCTTTGAAAAAGAAAATTCTTGAGCTTAAGAAGCGCAAGGAGGAAGTATTACAAGGAGGTGGCCCGCAAGCCATTGCTAAGCAGCAGGCTATGGGAAAAATGACGGCACGCGAACGCATCCTTTCTCTTTTGGATGAGAACTCATTCCACGAGTATGACCTTTTCGTAGAGCACACAGCTCGCGAATTTGGAATGGATGGAAAAGTGCTAGCTGGAGATGGAGTAGTGATTGGTACTGGTTCAATATTTGGATCGCCCGTTGCAATCTTTGCACAAGACTTCACCGTTATGGGCGGATCTCTAGGCCTTATGCACGCCCGCAAGATTACCAAGATTATGGACTATGCGCTAAAAATGCGCCTTCCATTAATCGGAATTAACGACTCTGGTGGTGCACGTATTCAAGAAGGAGTTAACTCGCTTGCAGGATACGGTGAGATTTTTTACCGTAACACCATTGCTAGCGGCGTAATTCCACAAATTTCGGTAATTCTTGGTCCTTGTGCTGGTGGTGCTGTATACTCTCCCGCCCTTACAGACTTCGTATTTGTGGTAGATAACATCTCTAAGATGTTTATTACCGGACCAGAAGTTATTAAGTCGGTTCTTGGCGAAGAGATTTCGCAGGAAGAGCTTGGTGGTGCACGCGTACACTGCGAAACTACCGGTAACGCCCACTTCTTTGCCAACAGCGAGGCAGAGTGCTTTGATCAGATCAAGAAGCTGATTTCACTCATCCCCCGCAACAACAACCAAAAGGCGCTTCGCTTTGAACCAAAGCAGCCTAGCGCACAGTACAAGATTGAGAACATTGTCCCAGACAATCCCAATAAGCCATACGATGTACGCGATGTAATTCGTGCCGTTGTAGACGACTCTGACTTTTTCGAAATTCAGGAGATGTGGGCACAAAACATCGTTATCGGCTTTGGCCGCCTAAACGGAGACACCGTTGGCTTTGTAGCCAACCAGCCTAAGGTACTTGCTGGGGTGTTGGATTGCGACTCGTCTGATAAGGCTGCTCGCTTCATCCGTTTCTGCGATGCGTTTAACGTTCCGATTGTAACGCTAGAAGACCTTCCAGGGTATCTTCCTGGGGTAGATCAGGAGCACCAAGGGGTAATTCGTCACGGAGCAAAGATGCTGTACGCCTACAGCGAAGCAACCGTGCCACGTATCACCGTTATCCTTCGTAAGGCATACGGTGGAGGATACATTGCGATGAACTCGCGCCACCTACAAGCCGACTTCGTGTTTGCTTGGCCGCTGGCAGAGATTGCGGTAATGGGTCCTGAAGGTGCCGCTAACATCATCTTCCGCAAGGAGATTATGGAGGCCGAAAACCCAGACGAAATGCGCAAGCTAAAGGTAGAAGAGTACAAGGAGAAATTTGCAAACCCATACGTGGCTGCTGCAAAAGGGTATGTTGATACCGTTATTGAGCCACAGGAAACCCGCAAATTCTTGATCCACGCTCTTGAAGTATCGCTAGATAAGGTGGTTGAGCGTCCATCGCGTAAGCACGGAATTCCTCCATTTTAATCGACGGTATTATGAGCAACGCAGAAGAGAAAAAACCAGAGTACATCGAGTTTGTGGTGGACGATACGGTTTACGAAACAACCGTAAGCAAGAAATACACAAACCGCAAACCATGGGAGCGTCCAAACCCAAATCTTATTGTATCATTCCTACCCGGAACCATTCTTGAGTTATACGTAAAAGAGGGTGATGCAATTAAAGCTGGAGAGAAGATGCTGCTATTTGAAGCAATGAAGATGCACACTGCAATCAACGCGCCTTTTAACGCAACCGTAAAGTCCATAAAGATTTCGGTTGGCGATAAGGTTCCTAAGGGAGAGCTGCTGATTGAGCTAGAATAACAAAAAGGGGAGGATTTGCATCTTCCCCTTTTTTATTCCAAAGAGTTGCAGAAATAGGGAAACTCATCCGTAATATAAGCTGCTCGCTAACTACAAACGTTAAGGCATAAAATCGTCCAACCAACCATCTCAAGCATCGGCATTTGATAAGCCAGCATTGGCACCTAGTTTTTGCCAATGCTGCATGCATATACTAGCGGCTGAAAAATATATTTATTCGTTATTCGCCAAATTTAGAAAATCGTGACATCTAAAGTAATGCGATTAATTTGAGAAAAGAGGTTTTAGCGAGTTCCTCTCTCCTATTTTCCCCCATAACCTGCCTCCTGAGATACACGCCTAATTGCGTTTTTCGCATCAAGATAACGAACTCCATCCGTCCCTATTTTATAAGATTGGCGAAGTATATGAAGAATCTGTTCATTACTTAAAGACGGACTTTTCTCCTTAATCAATGCGATAACTCCAGCAACAATAGGAGCCGTTTGAGAAAAGCCCCAGGTAAATGGGAACTCATTCTCATCATTAAAACCTGTCCCTATAACATTAATAGAAGAAGTACTCGTTTTTTCTGTCACAAACTCTATTGGAGTTGTTTTTACAACATCGTTACGAGAGCCAGAATAGTGGATATACACAAAACAAACATTCATTAAAGAAGCTCGATCAATAGCACTATCGAGCATGGCCTGTTCGGAAGGATCTACAGGTTGATGACTTAAACTAATAATATTTGCTCCTTGATTTAATGCATAGTCAATTCCCTTAACATAGCCTACACAACTTGCCATATAGTTTGTATCCGTAATACGAATGGGAATAATGCTTACTTCAGGAGCTACATCCAGCAATTTCCGCGCCATCCATGTACCGTGCCCCTCATTCCCTTGGTCATAGCGCACAGATGGAAAAACGGAACCTGGATTAACGTAATGCTTAGTAATAGCAGTATCTGCACAACTAAATAAATGATCGAGAATCGCCACCTTGATCCCTTTCCCTGTTCCTATAAGACGAAGTGAATCGAGTTGAAGTACGCCATAGGACCATTCGTTAGGCTTATATGAATGATGAGCAACGAACAAGCCTGCATCAAAGTACCGTCCATAAAATTTACTATTGAGTTTCGCATTAACATTTGAATGCTTAGCAACTTCTACGTTAAAAGAACTATCGGTTGGCTTGATTATAGAAAAGTGCAAAACGTCATTTCCATTCGTCAATTTAACATCTCCCCATATTGCCTTTTTAGAATACCTCCTCAACTCACTTTTAAGTTGCTTAGAAGACAGCATAGGGTGACTCCCTTTATAAAGAGCAAGTCCTGCTGCAACAGGAAGAGCACAGCTCTCCAGTCTTCCTTTTAGCCTAACATTAGCGTTGGGATATCCCTCGTCTTCGATGTCAACATAGGCAAACAAATCGATAGGAAACTGTCGTATAAAATCTAAATCACCGATAACCATACTAGGACCATGTGCTCCAACAATAACAGCACCTAATGCAGAAGCCCGTTCCAAAAACATTCTCCATGCTTTAGAGCCGTGAGCCGAATTCATCTCCTTAAAGAGAGCTGGCACAACAACTACATTCCCCATACTAATCTGCTGGCTAATACATCTTAACAAGCCTTTGTAAGAAGTTGGTGTTGGTTCCTCTAGCAAAAGAGTTACTCCTGGTTTAACAGATTTCGCATCACCTATAAACTGAGATAGTTTCAAGGTTTGAAAACACCCCTTTGGAACAAGCTGACATAATAGCATAGAGTCCTGCCTGTTTAGAGACTTAGAAACAACGGTGATAGGAACAGATCTCCCTCTGCATGCCTCCCATGCCAAAGGAAAGTTACAAAAGTTGGCAGTAAAATTCGAGGAAGGAACAGGATACTCTACCAACTGACCAAATAGACTCCCCATAAGAAGACTGAATAATATTAACATCTTAGCCTTTTTCATATTTTTTTGCAAGAATTTAAACAATAGACGACCGAGCACCACAAAGGTTACAAGTCACATCCTTTCTTTTAATAAATAATAGCCGTTCAGAAAGGGTGTAAAAAAAGAGGCTGCTTTAAAAGGCAGCCTCTTTACTATATTTTAGATCTTAAATTAAAATCGAGCAATAGCGTCTTCAATTTCGAGTGTTAGCACGTCGCGCAGCTGAAGGCCCATTGCCTCAACCTGCTTAGGCACTATGCTAGCGGGGCTCATCCCTGGAATGGTGTTAATCTCGATAAAGTAGAGCTTATCGTTGCTGTAGATGTAGTCTACACGCACAATACCGCGACAGCCAAGCACGTCGTAGATGTGCGAAGAAAGTTCCTGAACACGCTCGGTAACCTCCTCAGAGATGCGGGCAGGAGTGATTTCCTCCGACATGCCTGAGGTGTACTTTGCCTCATAGTCAAAAAACTCCTTCTTAGGAACAATCTCTGTAACCGGAAATACAAGCGCCTTGCTTGGCGTCTTAATAAGGCCGTTGCCCAACTCGATACCCGTAATGCACTCCTCGATCAGGATGCTGTCGCCCTCGGTAAAGGCAGTATCGATGGCAGCCTGCAGCTGGTCGGCACCCTTAACCTTAGTAACGCCAAAGCTGCTACCGCTAGCATTGGGCTTAACAAACATAGGTAAACCTAGCTCCTCAACCAGCGCCTGGGTGTCTATTTGCTGTCCCTTACGGAACATATAGCCACGAGCCATATCCACGCCCTCATCCTCGAGGTACTTTTTGGTGGCATACTTATCGAAGGTAAGCGCCGAGGTAAAGGTGCGGCATCCTGTATATGGAAGGCGAATTAGGTCGAAATAGGCTGGGAGAATACCATTCTCACCAGGGGTTCCATGAATAACCATCAGCGCACAATCGAAGGTAACCTTCTGCCCGTTTTGCTGAAACGAGAAATCATTCTTATCGATGCTGATATCCTGAACTCCATCCTGCTTTACAGTCCACTCGGCACCCTTTATGAATATGGTGTAAGGGTTGTACAAGCTGCGGTCGATAACATCGGCCAGCTGTTGGGCGCTCTTAAAGGAGATAACGGCCTCCGAAGAGTCGCCTCCCGCTAAAATGGCAATGTTTTTTTTACTCATATCGGTTGATATTATTCCAATTCAGTTTTTTTATTGAGTACAGAGTATTGGGTACTGAGTACAGAGTAATGAGTAATGGGTATTGAGTATTGAGTAATGAGTAGAAGTGTCTCACATTCATATCTCATATCACACATCTCATATCTCAAATCGCATATCTCACATCTCATATCACAAAAACTACTCCTCCTCTATCTCGCGGCTAGCAACATAGGTACGCCAGCGCTCTAGGAGCTGCTGCATATCGGATGGCAGCTCGCTCTCGAAGTACATTTCCTGCTTGGTTCGTGGATGCACAAAACCCAACGAACGAGCATGAAGCGCATGACGAGGGCAGATTTCGAAGCAGTTATTTACAAACTGCTTGTACTTGCTAAACGTTGTCCCCTTCAGAATTTGATCGCCACCGTAACGCTCGTCGTTAAAGAGCGGATGCTTCATAAACTCCATATGGACTCGAATCTGATGCGTACGCCCCGTTTCGAGACGGCACTCGATGAGGTTTACGTAGCCTAAGCGTTCGAGTACCTTATAGTGGGTAACGGCATGCTTCCCCTGATCGCCCTCGGGATAAACGGCCATTTTAAGCCGATCTTTGGTGCTACGGGCAACATTCCCCACAATAGTCCCCTCCTCCTCTTCCATATTACCCCAAACCAACGCGTTATAAACACGCTTGGTGGTATGATCGAAGAATTGCTTGGCAATGTAGGCATGCGCAAACTCGTTTTTGGCAATCACCAAAATACCAGAAGTATTCTTATCAATTCGGTGTACCAGTCCTGCTCGCATATCGCCTGTTTGAAAAAGGGGCACATCCTTTAGATGGTAAGTAAGCGCATTTACCAGCGTACCCGTATAGTTTCCGTGGCCAGGATGCACCACCATGCCCGCCTCCTTGTTAAGGACAATCACATCCTCGTCCTCGAACAGGATGTTAAGCGGTATATTTTCGGGAATTATCTCTAGCTCCCTACGAGGATAGGGTAGCACAATGGAGATAACATCCTGCGGTTTTACCTTATAGTTCGATTTTACAGACTTCCCGTTAACAAGAATGTTGCCCGCATCTGCCGCACTCTGTATGCGGTTGCGCGAGACCTTCTCCATGCGGTTGGTAAGCCACTTATCGATACGGAGCATCCCCTGCCCCTTGTCGACAGAAAAGTTGAAGTGCTCGTACAGGCCCGACTGCTCGTCCTCCTCTTCCTCTTCGTTTTCGTTCAACAAGTCCGGGTCTTCGTATTCGTCCTTCATCAATTTATCAGTAATAATTTTAGAAACCTGTGTTAGCGGCCGATGCGGTATCGGCTGTATCAGTAGCAACCGTATCGGCTCCATTTGGAGAAACCATCATCCACGAAAGCGGTCTCTTGTGAGGATCCTTCGAAAGAAAGATATTCACCTTGCGACCAAACAGCAATTTTGAACGGTATGATGGATTTTGGTAGTACACCTTAGCCTGAATGGAGTCGATCGAGTTACGAACAGTCTCGTCGTAAACCGCCTCGCCCACATTGAGGTAAGACTCTACGATGGCCGATCGAGCATGGTCGAACGTTTGGCCCACCACGTTAGGCGCTTCGGTCATTTCGCCACCAGCAAGGCCAACCACCAGCTCGATAGCCGTGCTAACAGGAATTTTAGTACCTGTATAAAGCGTACGACCGTGGTAGCGCTGCTCGAGCACGTTGTTGGTTGCAATATCGCTCACGTAGGTAAGCTTACCCACCGCAAAACCTTGCGATTCGAGAATAGCCTTAGCCTGACGCAACGAGAATCCAACCACGTTAGGCACCTTGCTAAGCTTTGGCGTGCGGGTAATTATGGTTACAAAGATTTTACGACCTCGCTTAACCTGTACGCCAGGTTCTGGATTTTGATCTATAATCATCCCAGCCTTTCGTCCAGGAATATAAATAGAATCGGCAATTTGAATTTCGAGATTGGCGTCATCGGCAGAAGCGGTAGCCTCGTCAATCATCATTCCTCTAAACTCGGGTACAGGCTGGCTAATACCATGCAGGGTTATAACATTCAGAAAAACTGAAATTACCAACCAGCTAAGAACAACTACTCCGAAAGCGATGATAAGCTGACGACTATAAACGTTACCCCATGCACGTTTAGCCTTTACTCGTATTGTTTTTGCGATTTTATCAAAATCCATACTCACTGATTTAAAGCGCTAATAAAATTCAAACAAAGATATAATTATCTGCATTACGATCTGCCTATAAAATTGTGAATAGCACCGATCGGCTCACAAAAAATGTTGAAGAAAAAGCGAAGAAAGAATTAACACTACTAAGAAAACATTGGCAAACTAGAATTATGTACAACAACTTGCAACTAACTTATAAATAATCATTCTAAATTTATTCACACACCCCCTCCGGGGGATAATCTGAGTTAAATTTATATAAATTGGCAAACTGAATTGGAAAAATACTACTACGAACTAAAAAAGAATAGCATTATGTATAAAGTTGATATTCACCCGATACTGGAAGTACCCAGGGGTGAAGCGGTCGAGTTTATATTCAACGGGAAACCCGTTGCAGGGGAGAAAGGATTAACCATTGCAACGGCTCTACACCGGGCAGGATTCCCCGTCCATAGCCACAGCATCGACAACAGAGAAAGAAGCCTAGAATGCGGCATTGGCAAGTGTGGTGCTTGCGAAATGCTGGTTGATGGTATTGCAAAGCGTATCTGCATAACTCTTGTTGATAGCGTAAAGGAGGTAAAGGAAATTCCCCACGACTACATCCCCGACTCGAAGTTAAACGCCCAACAGAAGGAGGAGAAGGTATACAGAACCTCTGTAGCGATAATAGGTGCTGGACCCGCAGGTTTGGCAACCCGCGAGCTACTTTTAAAAAACAACATTCCGAACCTAGTTCTCGACAACAACAGCAAGATTGGCGGGCAATTCAACATGCAAACACACCAGTTCTTCTTTTTTGAAAAGGAGAAGAAGTTTGGAGGTATGCGCGGATTTGACATCGCCCAAACCCTTGCAGGTGAGAATGCCGACGGGATATTGCTAGACAGCACCGTATGGGATATACTAGAAGGGAAGCGTATTGCCGTAAAGAATATTGCCACGGATGAGATTTACTACGTTGACGCGGATTACCTGGTAGTTGCAACTGGAGCAGTACCATTTATGCCCGCATTCGAAAACGACGATCTTCCGGGAGTATATACCGCTGCGGTAGTTCAGAAGATGATGAACCAGGAGTTTACGCTTTTGGGCAAAAATGTGCTTACCATCGGAGCAGGAAATATTGGCTACCTAACCTCGTACCAGCTGATGCAGGCTGGTGCCAACGTGAAAGCAATAGTGGAGGCAGCACCCAACGAAGGTGGATTTCCGGTGCAGGCCAATAGGGTTCGCCGACTGGGAATTCCTATAATGCTTTCGCACATCCTTGTTAAGGCTGTTCCCAATAAGGAGCACAACGGTATTGTTGGCGCCGTAATTGCCGAATGCAAAAACTTCTCCCCCATCCCGGGAACCGAAAAATATATTGATGGGATTGATGCCATAAACATCTGTACGGGGCTATTCCCCGACAACCACCTTCTAATTAAAGGAGATGAGGTGTTTGGACGCCACTGCTACGGTGCTGGCGATGCCATACGCATTGGTGAAGGAACAAGCGCGGTTCTCCGCGGACAGCAGGTTGCCTACGAAATAATGCAGGAGATAGGGATTAAAACATCCTACACCGACTATCTCGCCGTATCAAAAGAGTATATCGAATCTCAACAGCATCCCGTAAAGCTGCTCAACGAACCTTTAAGGCCAAGCGGAGAGCGACTCGAAAAACCATTCGTTATCGCCGACTGCCTTTACGGCTTCGCATGCAACCCCTGCAGCTTTGCCTGTCCACAAAACGCCATCACCAAGAACTCGACCAACACCACTCCAACCATCGACTACACCAAATGTACCGGCTGCATGCAGTGCGTAACGCAATGCCCTGGCCTAGCTATATTTGGATACAACCTAAAAAATAACCAGCTATTCCTTCCTATCGAATTCTTCGTAGAGGAGGGAAAAGAGGTATACCTTGTTGACAATAACGGACAAACGCTAGGCGAAGGTGTCATCGAAAGGGTGATGACCAAGTCCAACAAAACCAACATGGCTAGGGTAAAAATAGGAAGCACTACCACTAGCGACATTACCGAAATCAGAGGATTCATTCCAAAAGAAAAATTCCCTGAGCCTGTAGTCCTAAAGGATGCACCCGCAAACATAGAGACAGAAACCTACCTGTGCCACTGCGACGATGTACCGCTGGACGAAGTGCTGAAGGTTATTGGAAAAAGAAAGTTTATTTCGGCAGATGAGATTAAGCATACCACCCGCCTAGGGATGGGCCCTTGCCGAGGAAAGCGCTGCATGAAGCGCCTAAAGGTTGCCTTAGCCCCACTCGGGATTGAAATCGTAGGCGACTCTAACCCTAGAGGTCCCCTTTCGAACCAAATTACCCTTGGAGAAGTAAAGCCTAACGGCAGAAGCGAGAAAATAATTGCGGATATCAACGCCACCCCAACGCGCAAGGTTAAAGTTACATCGCTAATTGCAGGCGGAGGAATAGCCGGAAGCTCCCTATTCTTCCATATGGCAAAGGCGGGCATGAAACCAACGCTGCTAAACTTCGGCAGAGGCTCGTCGTGGAGAAATATAGCAGGAGGACGCCCTGCCTTTAGTATCCCCGAAATTGCAGAGATAGCAGGCCGAAGCCACGACCTCTTTAGGCAGCTGCACAAGGTTTCGAACATTGATTACCGCCCGATAAACTACGTAAACTTTGCGCACGACGACAAGACCTACCAAGCATTGGAGGCATCAATGGCTTGGTCTAACGCCTACATGGTAGATCCAAAAGATTTTGCCACCGAAATATCGTCGCTAATAAACCCAAATCTGAACCTTTACAAAGGAGCCCTTATCACCCGCGACTGCTGGCAGGCCACTCCCGGAAAAACGGTAGACCTAATTCGCGACCTAGGGATACACCATGGAGGAACCATAGAGGAGGACAGCGAGCTGATAAGCATCCATAAGGATGGGAAAGAGTTTGTAGCGCTGGTACGCAACCACAAAAAGGAGTATACGGAGTATCGCACGGAGGTATTTGTAAACTCTCTTGGCGGAGATGCCGACCGATTTGCCAAGCAGCTGGGCTACCAGTTGGGCATGTATCCCGTAAAGCATCAAGCCTTTATCACCCGAAGGCTACCCTGGCTGGGCGCAAACAATACGCCGCTAGGCATGCTTATAGATCGCCGTAAGTATAAAGGATTTGTGGCGGTTTACGGACAGCAGCTGGCCGAAACGGGACAAATCATAGGCTGCGCATCGCCAATGACCGACCCTCAGGAAGCAGGTAGAAATCTGGCCGTCAACTCTAAGGAGTTTATCGAAATTGTGTCTGAAGTGTTTACGGAATGGATTCCAAACCTTTCGAACATCGGATTCCAAGCATTCTGGGCAGGCTACTATACCGAACCTCGTATGTATATCGATACAGAAGCAGGGCTTTTAGTTGGGCTCAGAGGGCAAGGATTTATGCTTGGACTAGAGCTTGCTAGGCTGTATGTAGATAAGATTACAGGAAAGCCAACACCCGCCTACTTCGATAGGCTATCGATAAAAGGTGATGGGCTACTAGAAACCGCTTTTAAATAGCAAACAGAAAGAGAGGCTGTCTTAAAAGTATCAAGATACAAGAATCAAGTATCACGAAATGAAGCCACAGCGTACAGCAACGTGGTTTAACCTGTAGTGATACGGATATCCGGATGCTTGATACCGCTTTTTAAGACAGCCTCTCTCCTTTTTTACCTCCGAGCAACCAAGCTACAAGCTAACCTCAAAATGAGCAGACTTGCTCACCTTGGTGCTTGCTGCAGCTGCCATAAAGAGGTAAACATGCGCCTTTTGCGCTGGTAGCAACTCGTGAACGGTGTAGGAAATGGAGCCACTCGAACGAACAACATCACCTCCAATAATGTAAACCAAATCCACCTCGTGCAGTAGCACCACCATGTAAACCTGATCGTCGGGATCGAGCCCATCAACGTCGGAGTTATCGCTCCAAACCGCCTTAATGGTACGCGACACCACGCTAACCTGCAAGTTATTAAACGAAATTAAGCTACCATCACTTACAACTAGCTTACTATAATCTACCACAAAATCGGGAGCCTCGCCTACCACCCCACTGCTATAAAGTATCCCAAATGCAACATTCTGAGGTTTACTCCCGTTGCAAAGATTTCGAAACCCAATAGCAAAAACCGGTGTTAACGGTGAAATCAAACGCTTTAAAACACCAAACTTACGGCGCTGATTAAGCTGACCTTCTGTTGCTTTTTTACCACTACGATACCCGGCAGAGCGCATATACGCCTTACCATCGCGAACTGAACCAACAACAGTACCTACCTTACCGATGAATCCACCAAGGATTCCTTGAATTATCTTACCCATAACTTTAAATTTTAATGGGTTAACAATAAAAACTACATCGTCTCGAACGGTGGTACTGAAGGTTCCTAAGCCGTGATGTGGAGTGCTGTGCAGAAGTTGTGAGCGCTTGTTATCAATCTCCCAACATTTGTTACCATCCCTCCATCAATCGTATCGGTTCCTCCATGGCTTGGCTACGTGTAGGCTTGCTGTACGAAAGGTGTGTCCTTGTTGTTTCGAACACCTGGCTACTCGGAGGCAACAGCGCCCATAGCTTTACCACGCATTCCCAGCGCGATGTCGATACAAGTATAGAGGCACAAAGCAAGGAATATCCTGAAGTTTAACAAGTTTGTACACCTACATACAGTTGTGAGCAACATCTGTACAAAGCTGAACAGAAGAAAATGGCGATTAAAAGAAAAGATATAGCTAGAGGAGGTGTTGAAATAAAAAGGAAAGCAACCGATAATTGACACCTGCTAGCTGGCAATACGGCCAGAGGCCTTGGCTACAAAACATCTAACATGCAGGCAAAGCTTGCGCCACATAGCCCGACGGCGGCACAGCCGACCGCCGAACGTGCGCTGATGTAGGTGCTGCTTAACAAGATGTAAAATCTAGGTTAAACGCGATTTGTCTCTTTAAGCCTTTGGATGTCGCTGCACTTAAAGCAGGGTTTGCCGTTTCGGTCGTACTTGGGAAGTTTACCGCTTTTAATGTAGTTGTAGAGGGTAGTACGCGAAATTCCAAGAATTTTTAAAGTTTTCGTCAGACCAACATATTCGTCGGTAGGACTGGCCGAAGAGGGAGCCTCCTCTGCACAACATGAATCGAGATAGCCCCTTAAGCAAGGAATTAGCATATCGCCACCAGGGTGTTGGGTGTAGAGAGTTGGAGAGATGGCGTTAATGAGCATTTCTGCTGTACGAAAGCACTCCACACACTGCATATTTGCGGGGTTATGAATACGAGTCACCTCGTTGTAGAGGTTAACCAAGGCGTAAGCTGCAGCTGATGTAAACGGGAAATTTTGCTGGTTGCTATCGCCGTTAAGCGTGTCGAAAAGGCTATTTGCCTCGTTGTAGAATTCGTAGAGGTAAAGATGCACCAGCTCGGGAGAATGGGCTTTGCCAACCATTTTGGAGAGCAGCGCATGGTATCCCTTCGAGAAGTTAAGAAAGAGCTGCGCGTAAAACTCATCGTTAGGCGACAGGTAGGGCATCGATACGGCCCAGCAAGTTCCTGGATGAAGGGCTTCGCTATCGTGCAGGCCATCCATCTGAGCTATAAAATGTAGCATATCTGCCGAAAGATCAACCGCCCGCTGCCTGCAGAGCAGCGAAAGCGCAGCAAAGTAGCTACGGGGTGTGTGGCACTGACGTAGCGAAAGGTTGAGCATCTCGGAGGGGGTAATCGCTGCCGAATTGGCGCACACCACCAGTGGGCGGAGCGGTCCAAACAGAAAATCGCGAAAAACGGAAAGCGTCATACTACAGCACCTATTAGAGAAACCAAGGCTTATCGCCCACCGCCTCGGGAAGCAAGCTGCTATTGAAATGCATGTAGAAATCGGCCAAAAGGCTTGGGTAAAGAATGGTTACGGGCATATTCTGCCTACTAATCGACTTCCAGTACATCCCGCTAAAGTTGTACACCTGTTGTAGCAGCATGTTAACCCTATCAGGCCTATCAATTAGTCCGGGCTGGTTGGCCTTAAGCGTAATCCTAAGGGGAAAAGGGTTTCCCTTTACCGCCATGGTGCCAGCATCGAAGCGAGGGGTGTTAAACAGCAGGTAGGAGCTATTACGAAGCGACACAACCGTACCGCATACTGGCATCAGCGACTCCACCGACTCGTCGAAGCCAATAAAGTCGCTGCTCTCGGTCCTATTTATCTTTAGTATAACAACCGGAATTTTTAGCTCCATTTTGTCGAGCACCTCCTCTATGGGCTGCAGCTCGCGGTTGCTCATATCCTTATAGAAATGGATGACAAGACGCTTTGGCTTGCCATGCTTTTCGCAAAACTCCACGATAGCACGCTGAATGCTACCAGCCAGCAGCCTAATGCTAGTCTCGGGAAAGGCTTTATAGCCCCTAAAATGGCCATCGCCAGCAAAGCTACAGGTGCTACCGATATAGCGCACCATCCGCCCCTGCTGCTTAAAAGCGCCTATCCCCACCACCAGCTCCTGACTATCGGGAACAGCCAGCGTCCAAGGAATAGCCCCTAGCTTAGCCAGCATGGCTACCTGAATGTTGGGAATAAAGTAGCAAAAAGCGCTGCTATCCATCTTCTCCCGCTCCAGCACTTGCGATACGATACCCCGCTGAAGCAGCTGCTGCTTAATCTGAAAATAGACGTTTTTGGCCACGGGGTTAGCGGTAACCTTAGAGATTGGCGATATGTAAATAGCAAAGTAGCTGGTATTAGGGCTCAGCACCATAGCGCTTAAAGCCTTCTCGACATCGGGAAGCGGGTTGGTATCGTCGGTAATAATAATGTTATGCTCCTTTGAGTAGGATGCCAGAATACGAGCATACTTCTTTAGCGAGTTAGCCGAATCGCCCTTAAGCTCGTTGTGCAACTTCATGACCCTATCCCTATCGGCTTCGCTGTAAATAATAAACAGCTTTACGTGATTGTTGGGAACCCTAACATAAGGCCCATAGGTGGCCATCCCCCTGTGAAAATCGGTATGCACCCCACCACCACCAAACCTGTAAGCTCCCCCTACATTGTCTATTTTGCTAACTAACCCATTCTCTGTAGCATCGAACCATTGCCCGCTATGGGGAATGATAGCCAGGAAGCCATCGGTATCTAGATACTCCCTTTTAAAGCAGTTAAGTATGGTGTGGTAGTGCTTGTAACGGTTAACAATAGGTCTACGAGCAAAGCGAACGCCCAGAGAGGCACACAGCGAGCCTCCTAGCTTAGGGTAAACCAGGTCGAGGTTATCAGCTACCACATCCGGCATGTTCGAATAGCGAAAAAGCCGACCATTGTACACCACTTGGGTAAACAGCTCGGAGTCGGCACCCCGATCGAGCAGCTCGCTAACGCTATGCTTAAAGATACAGGAGATACCTCTGTACGAAACGTTGAGTAAGGGGGCGCTACGCCTATCGTTGGTGAATATTTTAAGATTAAAACGGCGGTAGGCCTTCGAGGTGTCGGTATTCTCATCGACAGCAGGAATCCAAATCTCCACATCGTCGACAAACGAGCTACCGACAACCACTCCATCCACACCCCTAAAGTAATCCTTTATACGGATGTTTAGGTAGGTACGGTAGAGCGAGAAATCGTCGGCAAAGGTAACCAACACCGGAGTGGCATTCTCGAACTCCACATCGAAACGGGTATAGAGCTTACCATCTACACATCTGTCGGTATTCAACTTCGATTTTACCCCCTCGGATAACGAAGAGAGATGCAAGGTGACAGCACCCTTTACAGGAGTCACAGAAAAGTAGAAAATAGCCGCAGCTTCCTTTGGCATAAAAGGTAGAATATTTAAAACTAGCTTTGCCATTCGCTAAAACATTGTGTTAAAACTCTATAAAGTTAACTGATGATTTTGTATGCACAAAGAAAAATAGGTAATATTTTCAGCATTGTGCAAGAAAATATTGTAAAACATGCTAGGAGTATATCAAAAGCACCAATAAATGCGGTTTGCGAGGGGTAAGTGTGTGTGTGGAAAGCATGCCTCAGACTATCAAATGCAAATTAAGGATTCAAAGTACCCCTTGTACGGCTACGGCTATCTATCCAAAGGCATACGTTAGCCTACAGGCAGCCTGAATGATGCTATGTGAATATCAGTAACGGCTCAGCACCCTTGGAATTACAATACGCGACACACGACACACGTATCACGAAAACCGAACAAAAATCGTTTAATTGCCATCAAATATAGCTGGCGTAGGCCTCGTGATTAACTCCGTTGAGCTCGCTGCGCTTCGGTTGGTCTCGCCGACTTTCAGCTCTTGGTACGTGCTTCGTAATACCATACAGAGATGTTGAGTTGCTTCGAATATTAGAGAGTTCAATTAGGCAAAGCAAAAAAACATTCACTCCCCCTTATCCGAGGAGTGGCCTAACGCTAATCGGACGACGTTCGACTATTAGACATCTACGATATAGTCATGTTAGATAACTTATTAAAACCAACTATCATGCTATAAGAATTCAGCACTAAGCAAACTCTTAAATCTCATATAATCAGGGATTTCGCTTTTACCATCCTGTCCTTTTTGATAGAAGATTTGACGACAGCTATTGGGTAAAAAGCATTTCATGAATTTGCTTTGAGACGCGAGCATCGCGTCTCTACCATCGTTTTATGGGCGTAGCAGGGTAGAGACGCATTGTATGCGTCTCTTGACGGTAATCGCGCGGTCTTAAAAGAGAAATCACTGTCATATAATGCGTTATACTAAATAAAACGGAATTAGCTGATACCGCTAATCCCTTACAAACATTTACTACCTCTTATGGCATGCAGGGCAGCAATGCTTGCACCCATCTACGTTAGAGTAGTATTCGCGGGCCTTTTTTAGCGCATCGGCACAGCCCGAAAAGTAGCCTAACCCCATTCGGTTTTCTGAGTTTGGCATCCAAGCACATCCACTCTTATGAACCTCGTGCTCGCCGGTAGCTTGTGCCACCTTGTTTACATAGTAATAATCCATAGCTTATCAGTTTAATGATTGGTAATTCTCAACATCTACTCGTCGCCATCTACCTTAATCGGTAGCAGGTGTACAATAACACCAACCTGATTTTCCGGGTGCTCCTCTGGGCTAACCCTATTAATACGAACATCAAAAATATGGCTGTAGCCCATCTCGCATAGCTTCGAAATTTCTCGGTTGTCGGTTCTAGGCACATAACCTATTTTATGCCCATTAAAGTAGATGGCAACCGCCTTTGCATCGTACCTGTTATTTGGTTCCCTCTCCAAGCTGAGCTTTGCTCCTACCTTTAGCAAATCGAATACTAACGCTCCATCCCAGTAGGTAAATCCGGCCAAATGAAAGTTGGCAAAGTGTAATCTTTCCATACGAACAATTAGTTATAGCACTCAGCACCCATGGAATCACGATACACGACACACGTATCACGAAAACCAATCAAAAATCCTTTAATTGGCCATTAAATATCGCTGGCGTAAGCCTCGTGATACCATACAGGATGCCGATTTGCTTCAGTTATTTTAAAAGAACAATAAGAAATGACGCTCTACGAAAGGCTGTGAGTGTTACTGTTTTAAGACATCCTGAATTTTAAACTCAAACACATACTCATTTTTAACATCCTCCATTACAACAGGTAGAAGTATCCTTATACTTTGACCAACAACCGCTTGCTTAGAGATATCAAAGTTGCTGAGATCGATCTTAAAATTGAAGAGATCCAGCTCTCTCCAGCCACCATACTTCCCGCTTACATAGTAGATATTATCCGTTGGAATTATTACATCATTTAGGCTAGCACCTTTAGGAACCACACTTGCAGGCTGAGAGCTATTTCTATCAATATACTTCACCCCGCTATGCATTACTCTACCCGACTGCCCATTGACGTTAATGTAAACCACATCGTCCCAAGGTATTTTTATAGAGTGCCCCGACTTATTTTTTAGCCCAAAAGCAAGCTGAGTACGGCCAACGTACCAGGTGACATCTAGGTAGTCGTCTTCGTACCTATAGTTAGTTTTACCCTCCTTTTCGAGGCTTACAATCTTTGTCTGGCCATACTGCCTTTTAGCGTCGGCTGGAGCCTCAACATTCGACAACCCGACCTTATACGAAACTGCAGGACCAAAGCCACAAGAGCCTAGAGATAGAGCCATAGCAGCTATAAAAAAACAGCGCTTCATACCATTACGTTTTAAGTTTTACTTGCACGGTACAAAGCTGACAACCAACTGTGCAGCCAACATGCACAGGTAGCTGTAGATTTAGCAACAAACACACACCTATAACAAAATCAAATTGTTACCTTTTACAAAAAAGAAGAAACTGCAATCAATGCTAAGAAAAGCAGGAAATCAGAATCTCCAATTAGTTGTTTTGAGACAAACGCGCGCAGGGCTGCGACGTGCAAGGTAGAAATGCGATGTACATGCTTCTCTGCTCCTCTTTTTGAGGAGGCAAAAGGGCATACGCAGACAAAGGCAGCAGCTACTTAATTATATAAAAAAAACTAGTGGGAATTAAAGGTTTATAGGAAATGATATCTCCTTACTTCTCGCTCTTCGGGCGTACTATAAACCTTCGATGCCTACGGCCTCCCGAAGAATGAACGAGAAGGTGATCTAGCCATTTTAATGATCTACCCTACACCCATCCACCCCACCATAAAGCCAAAAACATCGTCGAACGATTCTTTTGCGATAGATATTAATGGTAGGCATCTCCATGTATTTCGCTTTTAACCTTCAACGTTAGCTGGGTAGAAATTAAGCGGGGATCGCTGGAGATGTACGAAGTTAAAAAGATGAGCTTAAGCACCATTTTTTCCATATTATAATCGAGGAAGCCGGGTTCTAAGGCTGGCGCAAGCTATTCATTTAACCCCTTGTAACTTCCTGTAACTTCGTCTAACTTCTGCTGTTTTAAACGCGAAATCCCTATAGGCACATCCACCGATTTCGTTATAGAACCATAATTTGGCTACATTTACAGCAATTACCACCTAAATATATTTTCTAACTAAGATGTCAACCAATAAAAATGCCACCATCCGCTATCAAGCACTGGACAAATGCTTTCGTAATACTGGCCGCAAATACTTTATCGAAGATTTAATTGAGGCTTGCAATGAAGCCTTGCTGGATGTAGACAGCCAATCCAGCGGAGTAAAGCGGCGGCAAGTTTTTGAAGACATAAAATTCATGAAGGATTCGAGGGGCTACGAGGCTCCAATAGAATCCTATCGCGATGGCAAAAAAACCTACTACCGCTATTCGGATACCCAATTCTCCATTAACAGCCAACCGCTTAATGAGCAGGAGGCCTACCAGCTGAAAGAGTCGCTAGTAACACTTTCCCGCTTTAAGGGCCTACCTCAATTCAACTGGATTGACGAGATTATCGCTCGCTTAGAGCATACCTTTAAGCTCAAGTCGCAGCAGGTGGCCATTTCATTCGAGGAGAATCCTTACCTAAGAGGCACCGATTACATCAGCATTCTTTTCGGCTATATCATTAATAAAATACCGCTTACGATTAACTATCAACCCTTTTCGAGGACAACACCGCTGATACATACCATTCATCCCTACTTTCTGAAACAGTATAACAACAGGTGGTTCTTGCTTGGCCTTAACGATGAGCTAGATCGTATTACCAATATTGCGCTTGACAGAATTACCTCTATTGAAGAGGCCAAAATCACATATAAGGAAAACAACAGCTACGACTTTGACGAATACTTCGACGATGTAATTGGAGTATCTGTTCCTGCCGATGGGAAACCTGAAAAAATAGTGCTTCGAGTTGACAACTCGCTTCTACCGTATATCAAAACAAAGCCCATACATGGCTCCCAAAAAATACGACAGATGGGTGATGCGGATACCATTGTGGAGCTAAAGCTCATACCAAACTACGAGTTCGAGGCGGTTATATTTTCGCACTCCGATAGGATTGAAGTTGTGGAGCCTGCCAGCCTGAGAGCTCCGCTAAAAGAGAAAATAGAACGACTTGCAAAAAGGTATAATTAAAATTAGCTGTGCACGTCAACTGCACAGACATCGACTATCTTTACCAAATCATAAATCAAGACTTCTACCATGATTACTGGAGAGCTTAAATCGCAAATAGACCAAATATGGAATACCTTCTGGACGGGAGGAATCACCAACACCATAACCATCGTTGAGCAGCTTACCTACCTCATCTTTATCAAAGACCTCGACGAGAAGGAGAACCTAAACGAGCGTAAGGCCAAGCGTGGCTTTAAGTACACCCCAATTTTTGGTCCCGACCAGCAGAACTTCCGTTGGAAAAACCTTAAGGAGATGGAGGTGAATGCCCGTCACAATATATTTGCCAATACCGTAGATGGCATCTTCCCGTTTATCCGCAACCTAGGCGAGGAGAAGAGCCTCTTTAGCACCCACATGCGCAACGCCTCGTTTGGCATCTCCAAGCCACAGGTGCTCGACACCGTGATGGAGAAGCTCGAGGGCATCGACATGACCAACCAGGATACCAAGGGAGATATCTACGAGTACCTGCTCTCCAAACTCGAGGGTGGTGGCACTGCTGGCCAGTTCCGCACCCCTCGCCATATCATCAAAATGATGGTAGAGCTTACGAAGCCTACCCTCGCGGATACCATCTGCGATCCGGCCTGTGGAACTGCTGGTTTTCTGGTTGCTGCCAAGGAGTACATCGACCATAACAACTCGGTTACCGATATCGACAGCAAGGCCGAGCACATCTCCAAAAAGATGTTTAACGGGATGGAGTTCGATGCCACCATGCTCCGCATTGCATCGATGAACCTATACCTCCACGGAGTTGGCGAGCCGCACATTATGGATGTGGATGCCGTTAGCAAGGACAACACCGTTGCCGATGCTTACACCCTTATTCTGGCCAACCCTCCATTTAAGGGTACCATCGATAAGGATAGCATTGCCGTAGGGCTTAAGAACGTTACCGACACCTCCAAAACCGAGCTGCTGTTTCTGGCGCTCATGCTGCGCCAGCTAAAGGCTGGTGGCCGCTGCGCTGTTATTGTCCCCGATGGCGTGCTCTTTGGTAGCGGCAAGGCTCATAAGAGCCTGCGCGAGGAGATTGTTGCCAACAACAAGCTCGAGGCCGTTATCTCCATGCCAAGCGGCGTGTTTAAGCCCTACGCTGGTGTAAGCACCGCCATCCTCATCTTTACCAAAACCGGAACAGGAGGTACCGACAAGGTGTGGTTCTACGACATGCAGGCCGACGGTAAAAGCCTCGACGATAAGCGCAACCTGCTGGTGGACGAGGATATCTTCAACACCTTTGCCGTTCCCAATACGCTCAGCGCCGAGGAGAAGGCGAAGCTGCACGCCAGCTTCAACATCCCCGACATCCTTGCCCGCTACCCACACCGCGCCACCGATAGCCGCGCCCGTACCGAGCAGAGCTTTCAGGTACCCTTCGCCGAAATTAAGGCCAACGATTGGGATCTCTCCATCAATAAGTACAAGGAGATTGTGTATGAGGAGGTGAAGTATGAGTCGCCTAGCAGTATTCTCTCAAGAATACAACAACTAGATAATGAAAGGAATAATTTATTAAAAATGCTTTCAATAAATAGTATAGAATAATGATTAAGTTAAATAAAATAATTACAATCATTGGAGGTGGCACTCCTAGCAAATTAATATCTCATTATTGGAACGGGAGCATACCTTGGGCTAGTGTAAAAGATTTGCGTAGTGATTATATCGAGAAAACTATTGATTCAATTTCACTAGAAGCAGTATCAAATAGTGCAACTCAAATTATTCCTAAAGGGTCAATAATTATAGGAACTAGAATGGCCGTTGGGAAGGTTTCTATTAATTTAGTAGATTTGGCAATAAATCAAGATTTAAAAGCAATAATTTGTTCAGATAAAGTATTTTACAAATACTTATTTTATTTTTTCAAGTCAAAAGAAGAGTGCTTAAATAGTCTAGCGAGTGGAGCGACTGTCAAAGGAATTAAATTAGAACATATCAAAAACCTCGAAATCCCCCTCCCCCCATTAGCCACCCAAAAGCACATTGCCGACATCCTCGATGCCGCCGATGCTCTACGCCGCAAAACCCAGCAAATTGTCGACAGCTACGACGAGCTCGCCCAGTCCCTCTTCTTGGAGATGTTTGGAGACCCTTTCAAAAATTCGAAAAACTGGGAACTGATTGAATTTGAAAAACTTGGTAGTTTAGATAGGGGAAAGTCAAAACATAGACCCCGAAATGCACCTGAACTTTTGGGAGGTTCACATCCATTGATTCAAACTGGGGATATTGCCAATGCTCCTTTATATATAAAGAATTATAAATCTACCTATTCAGACATTGGACTTGCCCAAAGCAAGAAATGGCCTAAGGGCACTTTATGCATTACTATTGCAGCAAATATTGCTAAATGTAGTATTTTGTCTTTTGAAGCATGCTTCCCCGATAGCGTTGTAGGATTTATACCTAACGATAAAACAGTGAATGAATATATTTATTTCCTTTTATCAATACTTCAGGGCTCTATTGAAGAGTTAGCACCGGCTGCAGCACAAAAAAATATTAATCTCAAATTTTTAAGAGAATTACAAATTCCAACTCCTCCAATAGACCTCCAAAACCAGTTTGCCAAAAAGATAGCGCTTATAGAGCAGCAGAAGGAGCTGGCCAGGCAGAGCCTAGCCGAAAGCGAGAACCTCTTTAACGCCCTACTGCAAAAGGCCTTTAAGGGCGAGCTGGTACCCGAGCCACAGCCCGCCGAGCAGGCCGTGTAGCGCCATAAAATACAAAAGCAGAGGTTAGAGGCCTCTGCTTTTTGCTTTGTGCTATTGGGCATTTCGTGATACGAGCGTAGTAATACTAAAATCAAACGGGTTTAACTTACTCCCGTTAAAAAAATATTTCTCTAAAAAACCTATACTCAAAGCACAAACAACTTTATTTTTATATTTGTTAAACAAAAGGCAATGTTAAAACACCAACAAGTTTAGTTATAACTAAACAAAATGAATACATTTGCGTTACATAAAATAGAAGAAATTGTTGGCCGTCTCGAAGTATTCAAGCTCACGGTAGATGGAGAGTGCGAGTACGACAGCTTCGAAAGGGAGGTTGAGGCGGAAGGCTCCTACCTCTCCGAGCTAACCACCATACAGGTTCGCCTACAGGAGATGGCCGAGCTAAAATCGCTTCCGGATACTAAATTTAAGGACATTACCCCAGAAAAGGAAAAGGTAAAGGAGTATGAAGTAAAAACTAAGCACCTTAGGGTCTACCTACTTCACGACGTTCCTAATGGTAGGGTGATTGTCTGTGCGGGGAAAAAGACCAGCCAAAAAAAGGATATTAAGCACTTCAGAGAGGTAAAGAAAAGATATTTAGAAAACAAAAAGTAACCAGCTATGAAAACAAGGGAAGAACTTATAAAAACACCGGAATACTGGTTCGAAACTATTCAAAACGAAATTTACAGGCAGCTTGCCGAATATATGGAAGCTAACAATATTTCCCGTACAAAGCTAGCCGAAGAGATGAAGGTCTCCAAAGGATACATCACCCAAATACTTAATGGCGACTTCAACTGCTCGCTGCGCAAGCTTATAGAGCTGTCGTTGTTTATCGACAAAGCTCCGGTAGTTGAATTTAAATCAATTGAATCAGTTATACAAGAGTACAACGCAAAGGTTGAAATACCCTACAACGCTATAATCGACAAAAGAGCCACAAGCGCTACAGTTCAATCTGCGGCAGCTGTCAATAGTAATATCTCCATTGCCTACTCCGTATTTGCCAAAGTAACCGAAGAAGAAAAAAAAGATAAAGCCGCTTAAGCATGGATACATTTGAGATAGGAATCAGCAAAATAAAAGACATCGAGTTCTTAGTAGACGAGAGCATTGCTGTAAGCTCGCCCGATGCCATTTCCATTAACTTTGAGGTAAACCTAAATGTTAATGCCGAATTGAAAATGCTAGATCTTGTTTTAACGGTTAAATACCTCTACAATGGCGAGCAAAACTTTCTAAAAATAAAAACAAGCAACGTATTTCTTGTTCCCTCATTCGACCAGCTGGGCAAGGATGACAATGGAGACCTTCTGTTGCCCGACGGGCTTCTTGTTACCATGCTTAGCCTTTCGATCTCGCATACGAGGGCTCTCCTGGCAAAGAATAGCTTAGGCACCAAGTTTTCCGACTACTACCTACCAATAGTAAACCCGGCCGAATTAGCCGCAGACCTGTTCGGTATTAAGCAGCAGTAGTTGCCACCATAAAATACAAAAGCAGAGGTTACCGGCCTCTGCTTTTTGCTTTGTGCTATTGGGGATTTCGCGATACGAGCATAGCGTAATACTTACTTTTTATGGGGAATTTCTAGTTCATCCATCTCATCAAGCGGGCCCCCGCTCGATAATAAAGAAATCGCCTCAACCAAAAACTCCTTTTGAGGCTTGCATATCCATCGCATATCTCAAACCTTTCACATATTGCTCTCCCTTCCTTTGGGTAGAACTCAGGCTAGATGTTTCCGATAATTTTCTTCTTTTTATCAACATTTACTATTGCAGATTTGTTGTTATTATAATTTTTACAATAAATTTGCAACATCACGTTGCCAATAAACCAATACTACCATCCATGTCTAACAATGCTGTTGTCTCTAAAAATTTAAAAGTCTTACGTGATAAATTTGGCTACAGCCAAGACTTTATAGGTCAAACGCTTGGTGTTTCTCACACTATTGTTTCAAGATACGAGTCTGGCGAATCTACCATTCCTTCCGAATCCCTCGAAAAGTTAGCTCTTTTGTATGGTATCGATGAGTACGATTTTTATGAAGAAAGCATAGACATGCAACAGGCTACTACAGCCTTAGCATTTCGTGCCGACGAGCTTGAGGTTGAAGATTTGTCCGTGATTCTTGAGTTCAAAAAAATTGTCAGAAACTATCTAAACATGAAACAAGCGGTTCAAAATGAGTAAGGAGCTACAGGAAAAAAACGCCAACTCATTCCGTCAAGCCAACGGGTTGAGTCTAACAGAACCGATCCGTATTAAGAGCATCCTTCAGAGCAACCAAATCTTAACGGTTTACCGTAAGTTGAGTTCCGGTTTTTCGGGCATGGCGATACGAACGGGTACCCCAGGTAGTTATAAGCGATTCATTCTTATTAATAGCGACCACTCTATTGGCAAGCAGCACTTCACCATTTGCCATGAGCTATACCACCTATTCTTTCAGGAGAACTTTGTTTACAGCACGAGTGCCGCAGGTAAATTTGATCCTAAAGGAGACAAAGAGGAGTATAATGCCGACCTATTTGCTTCTCGCTTACTGCTTCCAACTGCTGGCATTCAAAAGCTTATTCCCGACCATGAAATGCCTAAAAATAGGATTACGCTTAAAACAATTTTAAGTATAGAAAACTACTTTTCTTCATCGCGAAGCGCTCTCCTATACCGGCTTAAAGAGTTGGGCCATATCGACACTTCATTCTACAATCAATATAGCACTAGAATAATACATGGGGCGTTATCTTATGGTTACCAAACCGACCTCTATAATTCTGGCAACGACAACCTTGTGATTGGTGACTACGGAATAATTGCCCGCGACCTTTTTGATGGTGGTAAAATATCAGAAAGCCATTATTTTACGCTGCTCGAAGATATAGGTATAAACATACAAGAATTAGAGGATAATGGCTGCCGACCAGAAGAGTAACCGAATTATCGTCATTGATGCCGATGTTGTCTCCCATTTTATTGAGGCTGGTGAAATACTCTACATCAATAAAATATTTCCCTATCCCATTAAAATTTTACCACAAGTTCTTAATGAGCTAAATCGATTTACTAGGCGTAAAAAAGAGGTTGATAATATTATTAACCTGAAGGTTATCGAGCCAATAGACTTCCCTGAAGACAATCCTCAAGTAAGAAAAGAATATCTATATATTAAGAACAAAATGTTCAAAGGTGATGGCGAAAGTGCCTGTTTGGCCTATGCGAGGTACACCGAAAACATAATTGCTAGTAGTAACCTAAAGGATATCGATAATTACTGCAAAATGCACGAAGTAATATACCTTACCACATTCGACTTTCTTTACCAGGCTTTACAAATTGGCTTATTCGACGCTAAAAGGTGCGATGCATTTATACAAGCTAATCTAGCAAAAAATCCCCCAGCCATTTTTCCTTGTAAAACCATTGCCCAATACACCGGTAGAAATATTTCCTCCCTTTTAGGTTAGTTTTAAAAAATCAAATTAAGGTAAACTTCAAACTTCTACTACGCAAGTTTTGACTCCCCGTTAGGCCTCGTTCAGTTCAAACCCATACTGGTAGCTTATCAGCTTACGCTCGTCCTGATTGTCAAGCCACGCTTTCTCTCGGTGGCTAATTTCAATAATATCTTGAGTCGTAACCTCCTTAAACCTACTGGCGACACTTTCGAGTACTGCTAGCTCTACTTGGGTAAAAAGTTCGTTTTTAAACTGCCTGTTTTTAGTTAGAGTAAACTGCTCTCCAGTTCCACCATCCGTAAAATATTTATAGTTTATATATACTTCCTGATTCTTGGTAAGATACTCAAATATACTGTCGTAGTTGTTTGGTACTGGTCCCATTGGAATTGCTCTATACTGTACGCCACTTATTGAGAAGCCACTCTTCCGATACATCTCAAAATCAGCATAAAAAAGCAGTTTATTAAGCTTCGTTTTCCATGGTTCCAGCCTTTCGCTAAAGAATACCACCATCTCGGTAAACTTTCGTAGATCGGGCACTTTATAGCCAGTATACGAGCTAGGGGCACAAGCTTCCAAAAAATACCTTTCAAGTTGCCTTTGGTGCTTATGCGTTTTATCATTGTCAAGCAGAACCTCTACTCGTTGGTTTATCTTGTCCTTTATTTTTTGCTCTAACGTACTACATAGATTAACTAGTTTCCTAAATTCGTGAGGATTCTCCACTAGCTGAATCAGCTTTGCATTCGACTGGTTGGGAACCTCTCCCGCCTCATACTGGCGGTAAACGTTAGCTCCAAAGCCTAGAATATCCGACATTTTTGATGCCGAAACATCATACTTTTCTCTCACTGCGGATATTTGTTCCGGGAAGGGTATATTATACTTCTCCCTATATTGGTTAACTGCCTGGTTGTAGTTTAATTCTGCCAAAATGCCATCTTCTAGCTGCTCGCCTGTATCCTCACACTTGTAAAAATGGGCCAGTATCCTAAATTCTTCCTTTCTAAAAGTAAGAGTCCTCCATTCCTTAACTATAGGCATTTCTTTTCCTGTAAATGGGCTCTTCATGGCTTTTGCATTTTAAATGGATATGTCATCGGATGCTCTGCTACGTGAAATGATATGCAAATCACATTACTGTTTGGCACTCCCATGCTTATTTTGATATAAATTTCTTTGCCTTTTACGCTTTTCCCAAAAACCCACATCGGAGGTAACCCTAGCATTTTTTCTTCCAGTGGGCCTGTCGTGTAATCTTCAATATTCAGTGCAAGCACTGTTTCTTTTCTACAGTTAGGGGATATTTCTAAATCTAGTAAGGCTTGCTGATTCTTTCCACGTCCATCTAAAAATAGAATATCGAAAACTGCTATCTTAACACCTAACTCCTTCAAGAAAGCTTCTACATCTTGCTTGGTTGTCATTGGCATTTTACCTCCACAAATATATTTCAGTTTCTACAATAATTCAACTTTAAAGTTGAATTACTTGACACATAACGTATTTTTTACAGTAAAATAGGGAATACAACTCTGTCTAACTGCTAAAATTACCATTTATTCATAAAGTTAATCTCTAATCCCCTAAAAACATTATATCTTAAACAATTTTACTACAACACACAATTTCAATCTCTTATTTTTAGATCAGCCCATTATCACACCTGTATGATAATGGGCAAGCGCAACGATAAAAATCAGAATGCTGGTTACTTCACTATCATATCTCATTAAAGCAATTTTTCTCCATACCATATCGGTAAAAATGTTAATTTGCAGCGTTATTCGTAATCTTCTTTTAAAAAGAAACTCATATATCTACCTAAAGGCTTATTGTAATGCATCCATCGTCAAACTTCACCTTTCTAAAAGCCGAGTGGCCCGAACTTTATAAGCTATCGGTCAAAGTAGAACGCTTTGCTAACACCGACCCGCGCACAGCCCTTATATACGGTCGTATGGCATTAGAAACGGCTGTTAACTGGATGTATCAGCACGATACTGAGCTGGAGATGCCCATCGACAAATCGTTGAACTCGCTCATGAAAACGTTCGAGTTTAGGGCGCAGCTATCCGCTAAGCTATACCAAGAGCTAGATATCATACGCAAGGCTGGTAACCTAGCCGCTCATAATAGGCCCGTTACTGCTACCGATGCCGAATCCGTTGCTGGCTACCTCTTCTACTTCTGCCGATGGTTTGCCAAATCGTACGCTACCACCGAGATAGGCGTATTAGCCCCATTCGATAGCAGCCTCATTCCAACCGAGGGAGATGAAGCTCTTAGCAAAAAAAAGATCGACGAGCTTCAGGTTAAATTTGCCAAAACCATCGGAAAGGTACACGACGAGATTGCCGAAGCCAACGAGAAGAATCGACTGTTGGAATCCGAAAACGAGCTTTACCGCTTGCAGCTACAGGAGCTAAAAGCAAAGCAGGAGGCCAACAAGCGTCAGGCCAACAGCGCCGACGACATCTACCATCCGCGCAACGAAACAGAAACCCGCAAGCTGCTTATCGATGTGCTGCTTCGCGAGGCTGGCTGGGATCTATCGAGCATAAACAACCGCGAGTACAAGGTTAACAACATGCCTGTTAGCGGTAATCCATCGGGCATTGGCTATATCGACTACGTGCTTTGGGATGACGACGGACTACCGCTTGCTGTTGTGGAAGCCAAAAAGACAATGGTTAACGCTAAAAACGGGGAGAATCAGGCGCAGCTTTACGCCGAGTGCCTGGAAAAAACTTTTGGCCGCCGCCCCGTTATGTTCTACACCAATGGCTACGAAATCTATATCTGGGACGATCAATTCTATAAGCAATCTCGCCCCATTAACGGCTTCTATACCAAGCGCGAGCTGCAAACCATCATGTTCCGCCGTGCCAACCGTAAAGATATCCGTACCTCTGCTATCAACACCGAAATTGCAGGTCGTCCATACCAGATGCGCTCCATAAAAAGTATTGCCGAGCATTTTGCTGGCACCGATAAGCGAACGGGCAACCTAGTAGGAACCAACCGAGGTGCGCTACTGGTACTCGCAACCGGTACGGGCAAAACACGTACCGCCATCGCCCTATGTAAGCTTCTCTTCGAGGCAAACTGGGCTAAACGGGTGCTTTTCTTAGCCGATAGAATCAGCTTGGTTAAGCAAGCTAAGAACAACTTTGTAAAGCATCTACCCGAATATTCGTGCGTTAATCTCTTAGAGGATAAGGAGAATACGGACACCCGCCTAGCCTTCTCGACCTACGCTACCATGATGGGCCTTATTGACAGCGCCAAATCCGATAGCGAAAGATACTACGGCGTCGGACACTTCGATCTGGTTATTATCGACGAAGCGCACCGTTCGATATACCGTAAGTATCAGGCGCTATTCGACTACTTCGATGCCCTTTTCCTTGGATTAACGGCAACCCCCAAAAACAGCATCGACAAAAACACCTATCATATTTTTGGTCTAGCCGATAAAACCCCCACCGATGCGTATACCTTCGACGAAGCGGTTACGAATGGTCACCTAGTTCCTTACCATACAGTCGAGGTAGCTACCAAGTTCCTAACTCAAGGAATAAAGTATAGCGAACTTTCTGCAGAAGAGCAGGAGCAGTTCGAAAAGGAGATACTTGACGGTGAGGAGGCCTCTGGAAACGAATGGATAGATAGCAACTCCCTTAACACTTGGCTTTTTAATAAGGATACCGCCATCAAAACGCTTAGCTTCGTACTTAAGCATGGCATCAAAAAACGTGGTGGCGACGAACTGGGTAAAACCATCATCTTTGCTCGCAACCAAATGCATGCCAAGTTTCTAAAGGACATCTTCATGCAGCTCGACAAGGAGCTTTTTAGCAACGACTACGTAAAGGTGATAGATCACAGTCAACCAAAGGCCCAATCCTTTATAGAGCGATTCTGCGACGAAGAAAAGGAACGGCTACCTCAAATCGTCATTTCGGTAGATATGATGGATACGGGGATCGATGCACCTAGCGTAGTAAATCTTGTATTCTACAAGCCCGTTAAGTCGTACACCAAATTCTGGCAGATGATCGGGCGTGGTTCTCGGCTACGTCCAAATCTTTTTGGGCCAGGGATTCATAAAGACAAGTTTCTGATCTTCGATCTTTGCGGTAACTTCCAATTCTTTGCCGAAAACGAGCATGGAATAGAAACCTCAGTACAAAAATCGATAACCGAGCAGGTTTTTGGCCTGCGCTTAGAGTTGGCCGAATACCTCCGCAGCGATCAGCTTGCCACCAATACCGAGCTTCAGGCTTTTCGTCAGTCCCTACTCGATGGTCTCTTTAACGATATTTCCTCGCTCAACCGCGACCGCTTTGATGTACGCATGAAGATAAAAACGGTAAACAAGTATGCAGCAGGTAATCGCGAACTCTGGAATCACCTAGAAAAAAAGGATATCCAAGTTATCAACGAAACGCTTGCGCCATTGGTAAAACCAGCCAAAGGAGATACCGATCTTTCCCGTTTCTACGATAAGCTGCTCTATAGCATCATGGCCAAACGGTTGGAAATGCCCAATACTTCAGCGTTTAAGAACAAATCCAACAGCCTCATTAGTAGTGTAAGCCACATATCTAAGAAGTTGCTCGAGAAGACAACTATTCCCGAAGTAAAGCATAAGGAAAAGCATATCCGACAACCTCTCGATGCTGAATTCTGGGATGCCAACCAGCTTGCACACCTCGAAGAGCTTCGTTGCAACGTACGAAACCTCCTCCGCTACATAGATGCTGAGGACGTACGCTATGTAATGACTGACTTCGAGGACTCGCTAAATGCAGAAGAGGTAGTGGAAAAGTCCTACGCTGTTTCTGTAGAAACAACGCCATTCTTCAGCAGTAACCGTCAACGCCTCGAAAAAATTATTCGCGACAATAGCAGCAACATAACCATCAAGCGCATTCGCGATGGCGAAACCATTACACATCAAGAGCTAGCTTCGCTCGAAAAGATGCTGTTCGATGATCAAATAAAGAAGGAAGAACTTGAAAAGGAAATTGGGAAGACCCTTAACCTTGTCGAAATGGTAGTTACCCTTACAGGACAAAGCGAAAAGCACGTAGACGGAGCCTTTGCAGATTTCATCAACGCCAACCAGCTAAGTTCTCAACAAATTGAGTTCTTAAACACCATCAAAATGTTCCTAACCACCAATGGCAAGATCGACCCAGAAAAGCTATATGAACCACCGTTTATCAGCTTCCACAACCAAGGGGTCGATGGTGTGTTTAACAACGACCAGTCTGATAAGATATTTACAATTATCAACAACCTAAATAATTTAGAAAAGGTTATCAGCTGATGGTTAACCTATCAACAAAAGGGGCAGCAGCCCCTTTTTGTTTTAACGTTCATCTAGCTTTACATTTTCAAAAACTTGCTTGCTAAAATACCACTCCCCAACCACACATTTAGTAGAACAACGCCCTATCATATAAGGTCACAACCTAATAAATACACATTATAAGGTTACGTCCTAATATTTTTAATATATTTGTAGTAATGACAATCCCGCAAAGTAGCGGGTGGCAAAATAAGCCCATAGCCTTATACTGCACTACTATAAGGCTAAAACCTTATGATATAAGGATATTTGGTAACTTAAGAAATCGCAACCAAAGCCTATATATGCCCGATGATATGTATAGGAAAGTAGAGAAATCTATACATGCTGAAATGGATATGTATAGGAAAGTGGCAAAATCCATACATATCTAAGTGGATATGTATAGAAAAGTGGCAAATAATGACAATCCCGCAAAGTAGCGGGTGGCAAAATAAGTCCACAACCTTATACTACACTACTATAAGGCTAAAACCTTATGATATAAGGATATTTGGTAACATAAGAAATCGCAACCATATGAATGCCGTAATTACCGCAGATGTCATCAACTCGACCAAGCTGTCGGCCAACGAGGAGAGTAAGGTACTGGAGGCCATTTATGCTGTTTTCGACAGCGACTCGGGAAGAAGTAATGCCACCGAGGGCAGTTTCCACATAAAAAGAGGCGACAGCATACAGGTAGAGCTGCACGATGTAGCAGAGGCTCTTAAGCTGGCCCTGCGACTTAAAGCGGCCATAAACAAGATCACACTAAAAAGTGACACCAAAACAAAACCGGAGGTGGACGTTAGAGTTGCCATTGGGGTAGGAAGCATTACAGGCAAAAGAGACAGAGTCGACGAGTCGACCGGAGAGGCATACACCAACTCGGGCAGGACATTGGATTCCATGAAAAAGAATAAGCGAACGCTTGCCATAAAAACGGGTATAGAGGAGGTTGACGCCGAACTGGACACCGAACTTAAGCTTTTGGAGGTGATAGCAGCAGGCTGGAAGGTAACCTCTGCAGAGGTGCTCTACTGGCTGCTACAAGGGAAAAACGAGGCTGAAATAGGCAGCATACTCGGCATTACCCAATCGGCCATTAACCAACGTAAAAAAACAGCGGGCTGGTATGGCGTTGAAGCGCTGCTGGCACGTTTTGATGAAATAGTAAGGGGGAAAATACGATGAACCTAACCATTCTCGTTCAGTTGCTACTGGCCCATATTCTGGCCGATTTTGTTTTTCAGACCGACGACATGGTCGAAAGCAAGAAAAAAGGGGGACTAAAGTCGAAAAAATTTTGGTTTCACATTGTTCTTTCAGGAGCCCTAACCTACCTTATACTAATGCAATGGAGCGGGTGGCTGGTGCCTCTTTTTGTTATGGTTACCCACGGCTTGCTCGATTATCTGAAAATAAGGCAGGAGGCTAAATTGCTAGCCTTTAACAACCAGGTAGAGGATGTCTCAAAAAGGAAGTCGGGTGCACGGCTTTTTCTAATGGATCAGCTTTACCATCTCCTTGTCATTCTTATGGCCTGGCTTTACCTGACAAGCTCGTTCAATCTGATACTTCCGTTTATTGCTCAACTCTTTTCGAACAAGGCTTACCTTACCATTTTAACGGCCTTAACGCTTATCGTATGGCCTGTTGGGTTGGTTATAGGTATTATAACCGAACCATTCAGAAATGAGCTGGGCAACAACGAGTCAGACAGTCTAAGCAGAGCTGGCACCTATATTGGCGTTCTGGAACGGGTGCTGACCTTCATTTTTGTACTGCTGGACCAGTTTTCGGCAATTGGGTTTCTGTTTGCGGCGAAGTCGCTGCTTCGCATCAGCAAGGATGGCGAAGAAAAAGCCCGAAAAAAGACAGAATACGTTTTAATTGGAACGCTGATGAGCTTTGCAATGGCTATTGTTGTGGGTCTTGCGGTAAAAGCTATCGTAAAAATCTAGATTCGACATACACTAGGTGAGGAAACTGCCGTAAAGCTACTGTAGGCAACACTGAGAGTAGAGACTTGAGCGAGTTCAAACCTTTCTGCTGCAATTGTTATCTGACACAAAGACATCACTCGCTATGTTCTTGCATAAAAAAACTTATAACGAATAAGGTGGATAAGCCCACTTGGCATTGCCGCAAAGCGAGATGAAAAAGAGGGCTAACTGCTTACTTCTGTTATATGGCTTATAGCGGCATTCTTTTTACTATTGCCTCAAACGCGCGCAGGGCGGCGCCGTGCAAGGCAGAAATCTGCGGTACAAGCTTCCTTACTCGTTTTTTTGAAGAAGGGCAAGAAGGAGCACGCAGACAGCATGAATGATGCTATTAATACAGAGATTCGGTTAGCTCGCAAAATACCCATCCTCTTATCCAAGCGTGCTGTATCAGCCCTAATTTACAACGTCGATAACTCATAAAACCTCAGGATAAAACTCTACCTCACAGAAGGTATGCCACCCTAATTCGGACTATAAGTTAATCAACACGTCCTCGAGCTTCCTTTTCGGAACATAATGACGCCCATCTTCATCGCGCCAATACTTAACATCTCCATCTTCGGCCATCTCTACCATGATAACCTCCTCTTTCGGTTTCCCAATGGCAAGCACAAGCGCAATACTGAGATGTTCTGGAAGTTCTAAAATTTTAGATAGCTCAGCCTTTTTTACCGAAGCGATAATGCAGCCTCCAAGTCCCTTTTCTACAGCTCCCAAAAGGATACTTTGAGACGCTATTCCTTGATCGTGGGCCATTGCAGCACCCAAAGTGGTATCCTCCAGAATAACGATATAGCCACTAGGACGTTCGCCTTCGGCAGGTCCGGCCCACTCCTTCAGGTAGCCAGCCCATGCTAATGTTTGGAATATTTTTTCGTTTAGCGATTTTTCGTTTGAGATATAGTACTTCAAAGATTGAAGGTTACGTCCACTAGCCGAAACCCTAGCCAAATCAACCAGTTCTACTAGCGTTTCTCTATCAATGCTTTCAGATTCGTAGAATCGTCTGTAGCTTCTATTCTTATACACCAACTCTTTTACCATTATTCTGAAAATTAAGAAAACAAAAAGGCCCTACAACAGCAACGTTGTAGGGCCTCAAAGATATAAATCTGCTAGTATCTTTCAGAAATTACTTTCCAGTCTACGATATTCCAAAAGCTGGATACATAGTCAGGACGACGATTTTGGTAGTCGAGATAGTAAGCATGCTCCCACACATCGCAAGTTAGCAAAGGCTTTTTACCCTTGCGAAGAGGGTTGCCAGCATTAGCTTCCTGCACAATTTCCAATACACCAGCCTCATTTTTAACCAGCCAAGACCAACCAGAACCGAATAGTCCAACCGAAGCCTTGGTAAACTCCTCCTTAAACTTCTCGAATGATCCGAATGTAGCATCAATCGCTTTTGCCAGCTCGCCAGTAGGCGCGGTAGCTGGGTTAGGCGAAAACTGGTTGAAATAGAAGGTATGATTCCAAACCTGAGCCGCATTATTAAAAATAGCCCCATCCGACTCTAAAACGATGGTTTCTAAATCGGCATTTTCAAACTTAGTTCCTGGAACCAAGTTATTTAGATTATTCACATAAGCTTGATGGTGCTTTCCGTAGTGGAATTCTAACGTTTTGTCGCTAATGGTTGGATTAAGAGCACTCAGCTCGTAAGGCAACTTTGGTAGTTCAAATTTCATCCTTTTTGTTTTTTGTATTTGTCGCTCTAGTAACAAAGGTAAACCCAAAATGTTGAGAAAGCAAAAAAAGAGCGATCTGTAAACAGACCGCCCTCACAGCTAAACTTGACCTTAAACAAAAAAGGAGTTAGAACTATAAAGTTAACTTGTACAATCGTGCAACTTCGTCCCAGTTAACAACATTAAAGAAAGCCTCAACGTACTCATTTCTACGATTCTGGTAATGCAGGTAGTAGGCATGCTCCCACACGTCAAGACCTAAAATCGGAGCCCCCTTTACATCAGCAACATCCATTAAAGGATTATCCTGATTGGGAGTAGAAGAAACCTTCAGCCCATCAGGCGTTGCAACCAGCCAAGCCCAACCAGAACCAAAGCGGCTCATTGAAGCCTGACTAAACTCCGCCTTAAACTTATCAAAACTTCCAAATGCCTTTATGATAGCCTCCCCCACTTCACCGGATGGAACGCCACCTCCGTTGGGAGACAAGAAATTCCAGAAAAGGTTGTGGTTATAGAAACCGCCACTATTATTACGAACAACAGGGGCATGCTTTGATGCATCTTTAAGAATTGCTTCGATGGAAAGATCTGCAAGCGGAGTGTCCTTAATGGCACCATTAAGATTGTTCAAATATGCAGCATGATGCTTTGTATGGTGAATCTCCATAGTTCTTGCATCAATATGAGGCTCTAATGCCAAGTAATCGTAGGTAAGTTCTGGTAGTACGAAAGCCATAATCGTAAAATTTTAATCGTTGTTTTTATTCAGTCTAATTACTGCTAAAAACGATAAGCATGAAACATTGTTCAGCTGGTTTTGAAAAAAAAGGAAACTTTTCTTCTTTTTTTGAGTCATTCAACCGTTCTTCCACTTATTACGCTAATTTTATAGGATAGCCTTAAGCCGCTACAATAATTCATCTTTAAGCCTAACGACAATGAACCTCATCGGCTTTAAGTTGTTTTGAAAATGGCTTGCTAAATGACAACTAAAAACAGACCAGATGCCGCTTGCATACTTAACAAGAAGAGAACAATTCAATGCCGCCCATCGGCTTTACAAGGAAGGCCTTAGCGATGAGGAAAATTTTGAGATATACGGAAAATGTAGCAACCCCAATTGGCATGGCCATAACTACATCCTCCTAGTTACCGTTAAGGGAGAAATAAACCCCAACACGGGCTATGTGGTAAACCTGAAAGAGCTTGGGCGGATAGTAAAAGAAGAAATTGTGGAAAAAATTGACCACAAAAATCTCAATTTAGAGGTTGATTTTATGAAAGGTATTATACCTTCGACCGAAAATTTGGCAGTTGCCATCTGGCAGCAGCTAAAGCCGCAGGTTGAAGCGCTAAAAATAGCCCTACACTGCATTAAAGTACAAGAAACCGAGAATAACTTTGCCGAATACTACGGCGAATAAACCCAAGAATAGAATGAACGATTTTGAAAATGGCGTAATTCGAGGATACGAAAAAGAAGAGCGATATAACGACGAAATTACCCAAAAACTATCAGAACACTACAAATCGATACTTACACTAATTGGGGAAGACCCCGAAAGAGAAGGTCTACTAAAAACCCCAGAGCGAGTAGCCAAAGCGATTCAATTTTTGACTCACGGCTACCATTTAGATCCTAAGGAAATCCTAAACTCAGCCAAGTTTAAGGAGGACTACCAGCAAATGGTACTGGTGAAGGATATTGAGCTCTACTCCATGTGCGAGCACCATATGATTCCGTTTTACGGGAAGGCACACGTTGCCTACATTCCCAATGGATACATCACAGGTCTTAGCAAGATTGCAAGAATAGTAGAAGCCTACGCCCGCAGGCTTCAGGTTCAAGAACGGCTAACCGTACAAATTCGCGACTGCATACACGAAACGCTGAAACCTCTTGGAGTGGCGGTTGTTATAGAGGCTTCCCACATGTGCATGCAGATGAGAGGCGTACAGAAACAAAACTCTGTAACTACAACATCAGCGTTTACAGGAGCCTTTCTTTCGAACAGCAAGACAAGGGAAGAGTTTATCCATTTAATTGGAAAGAAGCTGCATTAGAGTTGGGAGAAAAAATAAAAGAGGGTCCCCAAAGTATCACCACATAAGATAAAAAATCATGTGTTTCTCTACATATTTTTTATCTCATATAGTTGTGATTAACATACAAGAGACCCTCTTACTGCTCTATCCTTATTTTTAACAAAAAGTAAAAACCATTCTCAAATCTACTGCATAGCTTAACTTATGTTCTCTTGCCACAAGTATGAATAGTCAATTCATCAAGGTTTTTCTTATTGGGGATAAAGATACTGACACACCATGCTAAAACAAAGCTTGATACAAATCCTATCAGCCCGTAAATTAAAAAATGAATTTGAGTTTGTTGTATAAAAAATAGGATTAGTCCACTTCCGATCAACCCCGCAATAGCTCCCACTGTGCTTATTCGCTTAGTAAAAATACCCATCGCAAAAAAACCACCCAAACCACTCACAAAAAGGCCTATAATGGTTTGAAATTCATCAAAGATAGACTCAACACTTGTTTTCGAGAGCCAAATTGCCACCGTGACACCTAAAAATCCAACCCCAAAACTAATAATCTTTGCAAGTACAACCGAGTTATGCTTACCTGTTAGCCGCTGATAAAAATCTACCGTTAATGCGTTGGACACAGCATTAATGTTCGATGAAAGTGTAGACATAGTAGCCGCAAAAATAGCCGCAATCATTAAACCAGCCACCCCAGAGGGTAGAGCATACATTATATAGTATGGAAAAATAGAATCTGAATTTGTCATCGTAACATCCAAATTCATCGGGTTTTCAGAGTAGTATGCAAAAAGGGCTGCACCTACGAAGTAGAATAGCAGAGAAGCGGGTGCGCTCAGCCAACCATTAAGCCAAATACCTCTTATTGAACCACGCTCGTCTGAGGTAGTCATATACCGTTGAATTATTGATTGATCGGACGTATATGTAATTAGGCTTGAGGCCAACCCACCAAACATCACCACCCAAAAGGTTGGTTTTGTAAGATCAAAAGAAAAGTCGAGAATCTGAAGCTTATTGGCAGCACGAGAATGCTCTATTAGGGAGGAAATTCCTCCATCAATATCAACTAGTAAAAAGATAATAGCAACAAACAAGCCGGCCAAAAGGACGACACCTTGAATAACATCTCCCCATATCACAGCCTTTATTCCTCCCGTTGTACTATAAAACAAGGTTATCATTCCCATTAGAAGTATCGATACCAAAACACTGATTCCAGTAACAGTCGAAAGAGCCAAAGCTGGGAGTAGAAGCACTACACCAATACGAGATACCATAAAAACAATAAACAATGCGCTTGCAATAAGTCTGACAGATAGCCCGAATCTGCGCTCAAGATATTCGTAAGCGGAAGATAATTTTAGCCTGTGAAAAAAGGGAAAGTAGTATTTAACTACTAACGGAACAATTAAGATTATAGACACAGCCATAAGAGAATAGCGCCAATCAGAAGTGTAGGTTTTTGCAGGTAAAGCCATGTAAGAAATAGCACTCAGCATTGTTGCGAAGATGCTTATTCCAGAGGCCCACCATGGTATCTGTCCGCTAGCCGTAAAATATTCTTCAGTATTGTCATTTCCCTTCATAAAATAGTAACCGAGGTATACCATCGACAATAAATAAATTACCAGAACAATCCAATTTAACAGTCCAAATTCAGGACTGGAGTTGACCTCTCCAGCATAAACGCTAGGAGTTCTCTCTCCGGGCTTAATTTCTCCGTTAACGACATATACTTTATTCCCAACGGAAACAACTTTGGCTCCTGCAACTCCCCCATAAGGAGCATTCTGTAAGGGAGTCCAACTTTTAGTAAGCGTATGAAACGCCATTACTTTGCTGTTAAAGTTGAAGAATGAGCGATTCGCCCTCATATAAGCATCAGAGACTCTCTTTATAGAATCTCGTTGAAAGGAAGAGGGCATCTTCAAATAGGCTTCTCTGCGCGCTATTTCTTCGCGATAGATACTGGCATCTACACCTCCAACAAAAAGAATGTGGTGTGCACCTGATCTAAAAGCATCACCTCCAAAATAAGAGATAGATGAACCATTATAATTCGTCTTTACCTCCTCTCCCCATTTACTTCCTTTAATGCTGTAGGCAAGATAGCTACTTAATATATAAGGATATTTTCCATCTGCAGTAGTTCCAAAGAAGAGAAATATATTTTCCTCCTCACCATTGCTTTGTGCTACAACAACAGGTGATGTCCGAGCTCTACCTGGATAGGTGGCGAGCTGCTCCCACCGACTATCCAACCTGTTCAATTGCAGCGAAAAAAAGAGCTTTCGATACGGAGCGATAGTTTCGGCACCAACTACATAAATTTTCCCGTTTGTGTATGTCCCGCCATATAGAGCATGTTTCACAGGTAAAGGAGGCAACGAATGAGCAACTATCTTTTTCTGGGCAACATTCCAGGTAAGTAGCATCACTTTATTGCTAAAGACGCTATCGTTACGACCTCCAAGAAACACCACTCCACTAGGAACCTGAATGGAAACACCATAAGCGAGAGTAGAAGGAAGTTGTAGAGCCATTGGAGAAGGAGGCGAAGCTACTCTATCCAAGGAATAGCAGTACATCTCCTTATAGTAACGTTTGTTACCTATACTTCCATTATCTCCTATCGAAAAATTACATCCTCCTGCAACAATGAGATTTCCGTTTATGACTCCTGCAAAAGGGGAGGCAACACCTTTACCGTAACCTTTTACATCTTGGGCTCCTACGTTTTGAAGTTTTTGCCAATGGTAAGTAGGCCTTCCCTTAGGAGGAGAAGAACATCCTGTTAGTAGAAGTAATATTAAAAAGGGAAGTATCTGCGTTCTCATACTGCATTCTTTTTTGTTTGGATTTTGTCCAGCATAGCAAAAGTAATGCTGCACTGGTAGAGGGCACGAGGAAGGTGAAAACAACCTTTCCATTTACTCCCCTTTAAAGTTGTGAGCGGATTGCCTTGTCTGTTCAAATAACCAAACCATTCACCAAAGGTATCGTCGTTAAAGTGCGACCATGCGTACTTATGCACCTTTTTATACCACTCCCAACAGCGCTCATCGCCAGTATATAAATATGCTTTAGACAAAGATATAAGAGTTTCTAGATGAACCCACCAGAGTTTTTGATCCCACTCCAACTGTAATGGAGGATACCCTTTTTCATCAAGGAAATAAAAAATACCTTCATAATCCTTGTCCCATCCAAACTCTAGGATGGAGATAGTTGTATCTACAGCCTGCTTCATTAGTTCGGTATCACCATAAGCATGAGCAATATCCATAATAAACCACATGCTCTCAATACCATGGCCTGGATTAATCAGCCTACCTTCATAACTGTTATGGTGATCCCCATTAGGTAGCACATTTTCAAAGATAATGCCCCTATCTTTATCTCGAAAAATGTTCATTACCATATTGACACACTCTTGAACAGTTTGATCGACTCTATCCTTCGGAAGAACATCCTTAAGTAGCAAGACTAGATTGCTAAGAATCATAGGAAGCGAAAAATTGACTAGGTTTCTAGAACTGGGAATTGTCTTGTTCCAGATTCCTTTCGGATTGCCTTGCCTTCTCAATATATTATTAAAAGTAGCAATTGCTATTTGCATAGCTTCATCGTTGCCCGTCATTTTTGCATACTGGCTAAATCCCATTGTAGCAAAGCAATCTGAAAAAATATTGTAAGGATGAATCAGTGGATTTCCTTGCCGATCTACCGAAAAATACCAACTCCCATCAGATGCCCTTCCGTACTTTTTAAGAAAGTTATACCCTAGGCAAGCAGCATCCTTCCACTCTGACTTTGCGTCCAAATGTTCATGCAAAAAGGAGAACATCCAAAGTTCGCGATTTTGTAGCCACAAAAATTTATCGGTATCAAAAACCTGCCCCTCACGAGTAAGACAGGTAAAATACCCCCCTAACTCATGATCCAACGAATGATTAATCCAAAAAGGCATAACATCATGAAGCAGTTTATCCCCATAAAATTGGGATAAGCCTTTAAAATCCTTTTCCATCTATCCCTTATTTGCAAATGTAAAAAAGCCAACCTTTTTCAACTCCCTCAATAGAGATTCTTTTTGTTCTTCATTCAGCCCTACAAAAGGCAAACGAGGGGAACCTACATTTATTCCCAACTGCTCCATCACAAACTTTGCACTTGCCATATATCCTCTCTTTGCAAGCACCTCTATTATCTGAATACTTTTTCGCTGCAACTTGAGTGCTCCTTTTAAATCATTACGATTAAGGCAGTCTCCCATTTGAAGATATAACGGTAACATAAAGTTATAAGTGCTTCCGATAAACCATGTTGCTCCAAGCTGCATGCTTACCAGTGCAATCTCATCAACACCTGCCATTACATTGTATTTAGAAGCAGTTGCAGAAATGTAATCCTGCATGTCAGTATGCGTATATTTTACTCCTTTAAAGTTAGGAATCTGCAATGCACCTTCGTTCAGAAAATCGGTCATAGAAAACGAAATGCTGGTTAATACAGGAATGTGATAATAATAAAAATCTTTATTGGGAGCTGCATTTGCAATTTCCTGACAAATTGAAACAAGCGTGCTCAAACTCGTTGGACGCTGATAAAACGGCCCCGTTGCAGAAATTGCCTTAACATGTTGTAGCGTGGCAGCATGAGCAGCCAGCTCGCATGCCTCCTTTGTCGAGAGGTGTCCAACAAAAACAAATAGTTGAAACTCGGGATCGACAACAGAGTTCCACGCTTCCGCTGTATTTTTACGCTCGGCTGTTGTAAGTTGATACCCCTCCGATGTTGATCCATTAATAAATGCACCTTTAACACCATTCTTTTTTAAGAATGAGTATAGGGCTGTTATTTCCGTAATGTTGACCTCTCCGTTTTCCTTAAATGGGGTGTGGGGAGCTGCAATAAAATTATGTTGTCTCATGCTCTCATGTTTTTTAGAAAAGGTAGGAAGTTGTCCTGAACCACCTGATGTATAAAAACAAGGTTATTCTGAACAACTTCACAAACCACTTATCCAATAATTATTTGCATTAGTATCCAGGGTTTTGTTGCCCCTTTAGTAATGGATCGCCATTTAACGTATTAATATCGATTGGCCATAGCAACTTATATGCTTCATTTTCTGCCAGAACAGGTGATGTTGCCGGGTAGCCAGCCAATATAGAAAAAGCTAAAGGTTTTCCAGCACCATCCTGCATACGACGTAAGTCGTACCAACGCTTCCCTTCCCAAACGAACTCCTTGTCGCGTTCTTTAAGAATTGCAAGTTCATTATCTGCAAATGTACCATTTGCGTACACAGGATAGGTTGGACCGTAGGCACGCTTCCTTATATCGTTAATGTAACCAGAAGGATCTTCGCCCTTCTTATTTGCGATTTCAGCTAATAGTAGTAGTACATCAGCATAACGGTACACTGGTATATCGCAATCGTACACCCTGTTATTCGTAGAGTTAATAGAACCTGCAAACTTACGCAGAACCACCGCCTTTACGGTTGGTGTTCCATTTACAACCTTGTAAAAATCAAGAAAGGTAGCACGCTTACGGGCATCTGCATTATCGTACGATTCGAATAGTTCGAACTTGTACTCGTTACGAAATATTCCCCCAGTACCCTTTAGGCTCAAGGTATCCTTAAGTACTTTCCCGTTAGAACCCGTGTAAAGATTCAAAAAAACAGCATCCTGGTATAGGAACTCAGCCGCATTGTTAGTGGCCTCTCCATCGGCAAAGCGTAACGCAAAAATAATTTCGTTGTTTCCCTTATTCGAGGAAGAGAAAACATCCTCAAACTTGTTTAGCAGGCTAAACTTGCCTGAATTTTTTACGGACAATAGGGCATCCTCTGCCTTCTTCAAATCGCCAGCCACATCGACAGCCTGCTGATCGTCGGTTGTAACTTTTGCCGACCATAAAAATATTTCACCCTTAAGCATCAAAGTTGCCGCCTTCGACCACATTCCCTTTTTATTCTTTAGGGTAAAATTATCGGCAGCAAAATACTGTTCCGATTTTTCAATCATCTGCTTAACAAAATCGAGGGTCTGCTTTGCGGTACCACGGGCCTTACCCAACTTATTTATATCCGAAGTCATGGTTGGCATTGGATCTGTTACAATTGGTACACCACCAAAGGTTTTGTAAAGTTGAAAGTAGTAGTATGCCCTCAAACCATAAGCCTGTCCAAGCAGATAATTTTTATTGGCTTCGTTCATTACGGTCGATTCCTCTGCCTTTTGAATAAAGAGGTTAACCTGCATAATACGTCCATAATAACCACCCCAGTTGCTAACACCAGTTTGATCTTTTGTAAAGGCATTATTTTTAATAGGAGAGCTGTAGTTTAAACTGGTTGAAAGGGTTGAGTTACCATTTTTCTGTGTTCCTCCTCTTGCTTCGCCCAGTACAAACATGTTTGTATAATCTCCCCTTAGCGAATTGTGAAGACCAACCATAAATCCCTCGAATTGCGCAGGAGTTTGCCAGAAATTTCCGCTAGCGTAGTAGTCTTCGGGAGCGAGCTCAAGGCTGTTGCAGGAAGTAAACAATCCCGCAAATGCTATTGTGTAAAAAAGTATTCTTAACTTTTTCATTTGTTTTTATTTTAAAGGATGTTGCTAGAATGAAAGATTTACACCGAATACATAGGTACGTGGCAGGGCATAACCGCTTCCTACATAACCTCCAACTTCAGGAGAGTAAGTCTTCGACTTGGTAAGGTAGCCTAGGTTTTGCCCAGTGAGCGTTACCTGCAGGTTTTGCATTTTAACCTTGCTTACCCAACTTTTAGGAAAGGTGTAGCTCATCGAAATCTCGCGAAAGCAGATGTAGTCGGCCTTGTAGGCAAACATCTTAGAGTCGCGGGCGTAGTTGCGCTTACCAAGCTGATCGGCCCAAGTATAAATTGGATACTTTGCCGAAGGATTTTCGGGAGTCCAGCTTTGCTTTACCTCTGCAACTGGATTAAACGCCCCCTGCATACATCCCATAAACCAAGGTAGCGTGTTATCGTACTGGTAGAAACCAAGAGCATAGTCCATACGCGCAAATAGGGTTAGGCCCTTCCAACTCATGGTAGAGGTTAAACCTCCAGTAAAGCGAGGAACCGTACGTCCTACGTACACCTTATCGAAGTTATCGATAAGACCATCACCGTTCACATCCTTCCATTTGATATCTCCAGGCTGAATTTGAAGCCCTTTTCCCTTTTCGGCTGTAGTTAGCTTATTCCATGCTTCCGGCCCATATAGCGTTTTACCATTACTTCCATTATTTCCGGAGGTGATATCGATACGATTCGCAGCCTCAGCCTGAATCTGCTCAGCATTTTGGTAGATGCCTTCAGCAACATGAAGCCACATTCCCCCTACCTCTTGACCTTCCTGTAATCCACCTACCCAAACTTTTTCCCCTGTTTTTGGATCGTAAATTTGCATTGCATCCTGACGATTACGCTCTAAACCATTATCTGGAAGTTTTACCACCTTATTCTTATTCCAAGATATGTTAGCGTTAACATCCCACTTAAAGTCGGACGTTTGAACTGCAGCAACTTTTACCTCAAACTCGACGCCCATATTTTTAATAGTTCCGTTGTTTGTTGTGAGCTTATTAACCCCCGAACTTCCAGGTACCGTAATTGGCGTAATTTTATCACTTGTAGTACGATCGTAGTAGGCAAGAGAAGCAAAAACTCGACCATTCAACAATCCAACATCAACGCCAACCTCTGCCGTATGCGATCTTTCCCATAGTAGGTCTGGATTAGGAAGCCCCTTTTCAGTAGTATATCCTGAACTAGAATCGTAACCCCCAAGAAGAAATCCTACGCCTCCATCGTATTTTGGTGAATAATAACTTCCTTGAAGTTGATATGAACCAATACCCGATACGTTGCCGTTCAAGCCATAACTAGCCCTCAACTTTAGCTGGGTAAGCCAATCTTTGGTTGAACTCATAAAAGACTCCTTACTTACCACCCAACCAGCAGATACTCCAGGAAAATACCCCCAACGGTTATCGCCAAGTAGCTTAGAGTAGCCATCCTGACGGTAGGTAAAGGACAGAAGGTACCTACCCATGAAATCGTAGTTAACACGGCTAAAGGCCGACAGAATACGCTGGCGGTCATGCCAAGTATCTATTTTACGCTTATCCTTTTCGCTTAGAGTCAACTCCAAATCACCAAAGTCGTCGGTAGGGGCTCCAGAACCTGCACCATATAATCCATAGTTGTAGGCATCGTAGAATTCTCCACCAACAATACCGTCGATATTATGATTATTGAACAACTTCTTCTTGTAGTTTAGCACCGCGTTATACGTTTGACGTAGGACTCGATCAAACTGAGCAGAAGTAGATCGGGTGACAACCTTGTTGCCTGGAGATTGAAGATAGTCGCGATTGAAACTCTCCTTATACTCCTCATCGTACATCCATATTGCGTTCAACTTTAGCGACAAATCGCGCATTAGGTTAACCTTTAACGACTGGCTAAGGGTAAACTTGTCGGAAACATTGGTACGCTTAAACTTGTCGATGTTAGCCTGCGGATTACCATCTGAAAGTCCTTGCCCTACTAGTGCATCTCCGTTTCCGTTATAGCCACGCATGGTAGGTGGAGCACTTAACATACGTCCAAAGTAGTTACCCTCGGCAGATATCGGGGTGTCCTTCCAACGGGCATTGGCAAAGTTTAGTCCGGAGTAGGAGGTTAACCAATCGTTAATCTTGTAATCGCCATTAAAGGTAAAGTTCAAGCGATTGTAAAAGGTTTTAATAGGAAGTCCTTGCTCGTAGTAGTAGCCAAGACCAGCATAGTAGTTGCCACGATCGTTACCGCCAGACATCGAGATGTTGTAATCTTGGGTTGTTGCAGGGTTAGTAAAAGCAACATCCTTGTAATTGAAATCCTTGTAAATTATATCGGTCCCGTAAACAGGGTCCTTCATCACCTTATATCCTTGATTGAGCAAGAACTTATTATCGTCGGTAAGCAGCATTGGGCTCCACACCCCCTTATTATCCTTATTTCCGTCTAACTGTTGAGTTGGATTACTCGGATCAAAATAAACGTTACCAGTTCCATAAGCAACTGGCTGCGTTAGGCTGTTAAGATTCTGATAGCCGGCATTAGCCGCATTCTGATAACCTTTTCGCATCCAGTAAAGGTAATCTCCAGCATTAAGAAATTCGTTGGTTTCATTCACATAGTTCAATCCAAAACGAACCTTGGCATTAACCTCCGATTTCCCTGCTTTACCTCTCTTCGTAGTAATAAGAACCACACCGTTATTTGCACGAGCACCATAAAGAGCTGTAGCACCGGCATCCTTCAACACGTCCATAGATTCGATGTCCTCGGGGTTGATATCTGAGAATCCACCTCGAACCTGACCATCAACAATAACCAATGGCGATCCAGATCCATCCCAATTGGTTCCTCCACGTAAGGTTACGGTAGCCGTTGCTCCTGGCTTACCGGTAGATTGTACCACCTTTAAACCAGCAATCGACCCAGCCAATGCCTGAGCAGGATTCGAGCGAACTCCTGTTTCCAACACCTTGTTATCCACCTTAGCAATGGAAGAGGTCAACTTTGATTTCGAAATTGAACTACCATATCCGGTAACCACCACTTCTTCAAGTTTCGTATCAGTAGCCTGTAGTTCTATGTTTAGTTCGGACTTCCCGCCAAGAGATATCTCTTGAGTTTGATATCCAACAAAGCGTACAACTAGCACAGCCTTTGCGTTCGATAAGTTTAGTTGGAAATTGCCGTTTATATCCGTTATGGTTCCTTTAGGGGTACCTTTTTCGGCAACAGTTACCGCCGGAAGGGTTTCTTTTGTACTTGCATCGAATATACGCCCCTTTACCGTATACTGTGCCTGTGCTGCAAATACAATCAGCAGCATGATCCATGCGAGACCAAATTTAAGTTTCATACTTATTAGGTGTTTGTGATTTGGTCCCAAACATAGGTAGATTGGCCTTTTTGTATTAGTACAAATAGCTCGTTTATGTGTACTTTTTGGCTTATGATATTTTCATAAAGCACTTACAAACAATACCATAAAACAACAAAAAGAGTATTGTACCATTTCGTTGAGGAAATAAGTTGCTTTTTTATTTAATTGTTAAAATATTTTTCATAGCTATAAAATACATTGCATACTCAGAGAAGTTTTTTGCTGGATTTGCCCTTCATTGATGTTGCTTTTAATGTTTGATGAGAACTATAAACTCAGCGTTCCCCAAACTTATCCATATACTCAACTGGTGTCATTCCAAAAAAATCCTTGAAACATCTGTTGAAGTATGAACGATTGTTGAAGCCAACAGCAATCATCACCTCGCCTACATTCATATGCTTATTACCCAATAGTATGGCGGCTCTTTTTAATCGATACATTCTAATAAATTCGTTTGCCGACATATTAAGTGTTTCTTTCATTTTTCGGTATAAAAGAGTTCGGCTTTCCCCAATCTCCTGGCACAAGTCCTTTATATCAAATTCGTAGTTATCTAGATTTCGTTCAACTGCTGCAATTACCTTTTTTAAAAAACGTCGATCTATCGAAGAGAGGTCGTTTATTCCAATTTCTTTTTGTCCGAATGTATTAATGCTTGAAAGCAGCTTGTGTTGAGTTTTTAGAAGGTTTAAAACATTAAACTTGAGCTGGGCTTCATCGAATGGTTTAATAAGGTAAGCATCAGCTCCTGCTGCATACCCTGCTTTAAGAGTATCTGCTCCAGTTTGGGCCGTGAGCAATATTACTGGAATATGAGATGTTCGTTCATCCTCTTTCAGCCGCTTCAATAACTCAATCCCGCTACTTCTCTGCATTACTACATCACAAAGTATCAAGGAAGGTTTATACGCTGCGGCCTTTCTGAATCCTGCTGTAGCATCAGGAGCTTCAATAACTTCGCAAGTATCCGAAAAAATCTCCGCAATGTATTTTCTCATTTCTGTATCATCATCTACCACCATTAACTTCCAGGTCGGTACAGTTCCTTCACTACAAAAATTCTGTGGCGTGGATTCAAATGGACGAAGTTCACTCCTCTGTATTTCTGTTGATAGGGAGTAAAGTTCATGCTCTTTGTAGCAATCCTTATCAATTGGTAACTCTACCCAAAAGGTGGTTCCTACACCTTTCTCCGAATTTACGCTAATTCGTCCATGATGCAGTTCCACCAACCGTTTGGTAAATGAGAGTCCTAAACCAACACCTCCATGAAGGCGAGATGCTTTTGAAAAATCGTCAAAAATACCGGGGAGTAAATCGGGAGAGATGCCAACTCCGTTGTCTCCGATTTTTACAACTAGCCACGACATCTTTTCTGACTGCTTTATATTTAGACAAACCTTAATGGTGGCACCTGGACCAGAGTACTTCAACGCGTTTGAGATGAGATTCACTACGATCTTTTCATACTTATCTCTGTCTATCCACCCTTTAAGTTCTTCTTTGTCAGACTCTATTGCTAATATTTGAGATTTTTCATCCGCCTGATCTGTAAATAGTTCAAATATGGAACCTGTAACCCTACCTATGTCAAATTGAGCAACAGTTAATACACTCTGTGCCTCATCCATTTTTCTTAAATCAGTAATTTGAGATACAAGATTTAAAAGACGTCTGGCATTTCGTTCGATACGACGGTACATTGCCAATTTTTTTTCGGGGCTTATATGAACCTCTGTTAGCAGCGTTGCTATGGGAGAGGCAATTAACGTTAGCGGGGTTCTAAACTCATGAGAGATATTAGCAAAAAACTTAAGCCGCAACTTGTACATCTGTTGTACGCTTTCAAGCTCGTATTCGTGTCGAAGTAGCTCTAACTCTACCTTTCTTTTATAGGCGACACTCTTTTTTAAAGCATACCCACCTAGCAGAAGCAGACAGAAATAGGAGATCAGCATTACAGGAGAGGCTGCAAAGGGAGGATTAACTTTGAACTGGATTGCAGTTTCATAGTTTAACTCTGTATTTTGAGGATCGATAAGCTGAACCCTAAAGGTATATCTACCACTACTCAAATTCATATAGTTAACGCTACCCGATGCCTTTTCTACATTATGCCAGCAGGGATCAATACCTTCCAGCTTATACCTATAACCAACAACTGGCATTCCGTCATAATGAATCGAACTAAAATCAATTGAAATTGAGTTGTTGGAATGTGAAATATGCTGAGGAAGTTCACCTCTGCCTTGAAGATACATGCCTAGTTCTTTTCCTCCTGCCTTAAATGAGTTGATTATTGGCAGCTTAACTTTTCCTTTTTTTACATCGTTTGGATAGAATGCTACCAGCCCACTGGAACTTCCTAATACTACCTTTCCATCGGATAAGCAAATTGATGATCCAAAGCTAAAAACCCAGTCAGAGATAAATTCGCGACCTATTTGATTAATAAATACGCCAGTTGTAGTATTAAACTTGCATATTCCTTTGACTGTTGCAAGCCACATCTCCCCATTGTTGTCGAACTGTATGGTTTTAACGACATTGCTAGAAAGCCCATTTTGTGCTGTATACTGCGTTTCGCATGATCGTTTTGAAATATTCACCTTTAGCAATCCAAAACCATCTGTTCCAACCCATAATATATTACTGTGTGTAGGATCTTTGCAAATATCATACGAGCCTATGGAGGTGGTTTGCCTTTCCCTAAAAATTAGAGGCACCATCCTCCCTGTTTTAAGGTCGATGAAAAAAGTGCCTTTGTTTAATGTTCCAACAATTAGCAGGTTGGAATCTAATTTAATAACCTCCCTAATATCTGCATTTTTCAAAGTAGCGAACCGGCAGTCTGCATGCTGGTTCCTAAAATTATAGAAGATCAATCCTTTTTGCTGAGTACCAATCCATAATCCATCAACCCCGTTGCTCTTTAAAATCCAAATATTATCCTTCTCAAGAAAGCTCAGCCCTTTCGGTTTACTTATCAATTTAGAGGTTTTGTTCAGTACAAAAAGACCTTCGCCAATGGTTCCGATATAGATGTTTCCTAAGAGGTCCTCCTCTACGCTTTGTACACTTGCACCCTTAAAGTAGCGAGCCGAACTGTAATGGGCAATTTTCTTTAAATTTTTATTGAGTAGCACAAAACCGTCACTCCATGCACATGCCGCTATAATGCCGTCCTTCGTGATGTATAATGATTTGTAAATCTGATTTTTACCATTATTGAAATTTAGTGGATTGGCAATGGTAAAAAGAGTTTTTATTCGGGTTAAAAGCACAACTCCTTGTTCTAAAGTCGACAAAACCAGTGTATTCTCCGTTGGAGCAACCGCGCTAGATATAAATCCGTTTAATTTAGGCAATGTATATTGTTGGGCGTTCTTGGTTTTCAAATCGAGAACCAAGATGTTTCCATCTTTTTTTATAGCTATCAGATGATTGCGGTTTATCCGGAAAGCACTGGATATAACACCGTCTATGCTTAAGGAGAACCTGTGATTTGAAAGAAGATCATATAAAATGATTGTTTTGGATAGTACAAAAAATAAAATTTTCCCGTCGTCCGATTTGCCTGAACTTATAAAATTGCCCTTTGGAAGTACAATTTTCGATTGAACCTTCCCGTTAACATTTACTATTCCGTTACTCGAAATGGTCCATATCCTCCCCTGAGCGTCAACAATTAGTGAAAGTTCTTTATCCTGTTCATTTCGAACCGAGTTTTTTTGGGTGAGCAGATTGTCCGCACCAAAAGAGTAAACACCTTGTCCAGCCAGAATAATGATATCGCCATTAGGCTTCTCGTCGATAGAAGTTATATTTGAGAGTTTAGTCTGCAGACGAATAGGAGTTCTTGTAGGGTAAGATAGGTAACAAATTCCCGACTTTGTTCCAACCCATATTCGTTTTTGGCTATCTTCATATAAAGAGAGAACAGCATCATTGGGAATGGTTAGATTGTCTAAATTATCCGCTGTAAAATTTTTTAAGCTACTACCATCGTACCTCGAAAGCCCCTCATCAGTCCCAAACCACATAAATCCCTGGTGATCAACAATAGAGCAATAAATCACATTAGAGGGTAATCCATCTTTTATGGTGATTTTTTTCACCACTTCGTTTGCCTCTGCAGGTATAATAGAGCAAATAGCGAAAATGAAATACGTAAAAAAAGACAGACGGCACACCTTACTCATCTTACAATTCAAAAGGTAAATCAACATTGATGAGTGCAAATATAACATTGCTTACAAAACAAGTGTTATGTACAACATAAGTAGTGCAAAAAAGATAATAAATAGATTCTACATAAAATAAAAACGGGAAGCCCACTCTGCTTCCCGTATTCATATTCACAAAAAACTACTGTACAACTGTATCTATTTAATCGCGGAATTTCTAATTTGTATGAGCAAAAACTTCTTGTAATCCTCTTCTACCACAAAAAGCTGTGCTACCTTTTTATCGGGAAGAATCTCCTTAAACTTTGCAATGTAGGTTTCCAGCAGCGAAGCTTCATCCTTTGCAATTTGCGTCAACCGGGTTAACGATTCTCCGACTTCCTTATTCGATAACCTGCTAGCACCTTTAAAGTCATCGTAGATGCTTTTTCGTTGCTGAAACAGATCATCCTTTTTCTCTTGATACTCATTATAAACTGGCCAAAAAATCTCTGCTTCGTCAGAATTAAGGTTTAGTTTTTGAGTAAAAAATGCTACTTTTTTTGCTTTTAACTTATCGTCTTTGCCAGACCTGGCCGCAACCGAAGTCAAGCTGTTAACCATTAAAAATATTAAAAGTAAAACGCCTAATTTTTTAGTTAAGTTCATTCTGTTGATCTTTATAAAGCGCCTCTATCGCTGAAGTTTCGAGCTGTTCGTCAACTAGATACTCGATAATCTTATCAGACTCTCGCTTTTGCGCCTTCTTAGAGACTTCCTTTTTTTCTGAAGTTAATGCCTTAATCAAATCCTGTTCACTAAAGTCACCGGTATTACTGGAGACAAACTCAAAGTAATCGTTCGGTTGAATCATGGAATCCTCAGACATTTTATTGTACCTGTAGCCAGAATACGCTACACCTACAAAAAAAAGCACGCCCAATGATATGCCAACCTGATGCTTAATCAAACCGATTAAACTGAAGCTGCCGCTACCTGACTCATTACCCTTAGAGATTCGGTTGTGAATTTCTAAGGGTAATTTATCAAAGTATCCTTCAGGAACTGAAAAAGGATTTTCCCTTTTACCTTCGTTTAACCTGTCACCTTTAAAATCCATAGCAATTGTTTCGTTTCACAATGCTTTGACTACAGAAAAAAGAAAAGGTTTAATCCGATTCTAAAAATTTTTCGATTTTTTTTGCAGCAAGGTGGTAAGATGCCTTTAGGGCTCCTACGGAAGTACCCAGCACGGCTGAAATTTCTTCGTAGGAGAGCTCTTCGAAGTACCTCATATTGAATACAACGCGCTGCTTTTCGGGAAGGCTCAAAATGGCCTTTTGGAGTTTTAGTTCTGCCTCGTCGCCATTAAAGTATGGATCGGACTCGAGGCTCGACACCAGCTGAGATTCTACATCTACAAGCGGTAAAAAAAAACGAGTGCGCTTCCTTTTTAGAAAGGTAAGCGCCTCGTTGGTTGCTATTCGGTACAGCCATGTAAACAGCTGCGACTCTTCTCTAAAGTTACCAAGGCCACTCCAAGCCTTTACGAACGTATTTTGAACTACGTCGTTGGTGTCATCGTGATCAATAACCAGCTTTCGGATATGCCAATAAAGCTTCTCCTGATACTTTTGTACAATCAGGTGAAATGCAAAATTGCGTGTCTCTTCTTTCTGAAACTGAGATAGAAGTTCGTTATCCGAATATGCTACCATTAAAGTTGTTAGGCAAATTATTTGCGAGCAATTACTCTTTTAGCAGCATCAACAACATCTTCTGCCTCTAGGTGGTACTTCTTCATCAGTTCTTCAGGAGTTCCACTTTCGCCAAACTTATCGTTAACAGCCACAAACTCCATCGGAGTTGGCAAATGCTGTGCCAATACCTGTGCAACGCTCTCTCCTAAACCTCCTGCAATAAGATGCTCTTCGGCAACAACGCAAGCACGCGTTTTCTTTACAGATCCGAGGATTGCTGCTGCATCAAGAGGTTTGATGGTATGAATGTTTATCAGCTCAACGCTAATGCCTTGTGATTCGAGCATCTCTGCGGCTTCGATGGACTTCCATACGAGGTGACCGGTAGCGATAATGGTAACATCCGTACCTGAATTTAGCATTAGCGCCTTGCCTATCTCGAATTTTTGATCAGCAGGGGTAAAGTTTGGCACTACAGGACGGCCAAAGCGAAGGTAAACAGGTCCCTGATACTCTGCCGCAGCAATTGTTGCCGCCTTTGTTTGGTTAAAGTCGCATGGATTGATAACAACCATATTAGGGAGCATCTTCATTAACCCGATATCTTCCATAATTTGGTGGGTAGCCCCATCCTCTCCTAAGGTGATACCTGCGTGAGAAGCCGCAATTTTCACGTTGGTATTAGAGTAGGCAACCGATTGGCGAACCTGGTTGTACACCTCGCCAGTAGCAAATGCAGCAAAAGTTCCTGCGAAAGGAATTTTCCCGCCAACCGCTAAACCGGCAGCCATACCCATCATGTTAGCTTCTGCGATACCTGTTTGCACAAAACGTTCTGGATGCTTTGCCACGAAAGCGTCCATCTTGAGCGAGCCTATAAGGTCGGCACAAAGCGCAACCACGTTAGGATTAGTATCTCCAAGTATTTCGAGCGCAGCACCAAATCCCGAGCGGGTATCCTTGCTGCCTGTATTTTCGTATTTAATCATCGTGCGAGTCCTGTTGAAAGATTAATAGTCACCAAGAGTTTCCTCTAGCTGAGCAAGCGCCTTTTCTGTTTGTTCGGCATTTGGAGCCTTACCGTGCCAAGCGTGGGTTCCCATCATGAAGTCAACCCCGAAGCCCATTTCTGTCTTCATAAGGATAACAACAGGCTTTCCTTTTCCGGTTGCAGCAATGGCGTTTTCGATACCAGCAACCACCTCTTCCATGTTGTTTCCGTCCATTGTATGAACGTCCCAACCAAAAGCATCCCACTTAGCAGCAAGGTTACCTAACGATAAAACCTTATCTACAGGACCGTCAATTTGCTTGCCGTTGTAATCAACCGTTGCAATAAGGTTATCCACCTTATTAGCCGCAGCAAACATGGCCGCCTCCCAAACCTGACCTTCCTGAAGCTCGCCATCGCCATGAAGCGTAAAGACCAACGACTTGTCGCCGTTCATCCTCTTCGAAAGAGCGGTACCTACCGCAACCGACAATCCCTGTCCTAGAGAACCAGAGGCTACTCTTACGCCAGGGAGCTTCTTTTCGGGAGTTGGGTGCCCCTGAAGACGCGCACCTAGCTTACGGAAAGTTGCCAGCTCGTCTACTCCAAAATAGCCGGTACGTGCCAAAACGCTATACCAAACTGGAGAAATATGCCCATTTGAAAGGTAGAACACATCTTGATTTTCCGCATTATATCGAAAATCCTTAGGGTCACTTTTTAAGAAATTCATGTAAAGGGCGGTTAAGAAATCCGCACACCCTAATGAACCACCAGGATGCCCCGAATTTGCCCCATGAACCATACGAATGATATCTCTACGAACCTGAGTTGACATCCGTTTTAGCGCTGCAATATCTGCCATGAAAGGACTATTTTAAGAGAGTAAACTATTCATAAAATGTTAAAATACTGGGCGCAAAGTTAACTGAATTAGCTGTATAAACCAGCTAATCTTTAGTAATTTTAGAGAAAAACCGACCTTTTAATTGAGGTATACCAAGGGTTCTCTGTTTTTTACACTAAATTTGCCCCTCAATAATTCAATACTATTACGTTAATTTACAATGGCATTACAATGTGGTATTGTAGGGCTTCCCAATGTTGGAAAATCGACCCTATTCAACTGCCTTTCGAACGCTAAAGCACAAGCTGCAAACTTTCCTTTTTGCACCATCGAGCCTAACGTTGGCGTTATTACCGTTCCAGACGAGCGCTTAATCAAGCTGGCCTCCATAGATAAACCGCTAAAGATTGTTCCTGCAACCGTTGAGATTGTGGACATTGCAGGGCTTGTAAAGGGCGCCAGCAAGGGTGAAGGTCTCGGCAATAAGTTCTTGGCCAACATCCGCGAAACGGATGCAATCCTACACGTGCTACGTTGCTTCGACGACGAAAACGTTACCCACGTTGACGGATCGGTAAACCCCGTTCGCGACAAGGAAATTATTGACACAGAGCTGCAGCTGAAGGATCTTGAGACCATCGAGACGCGCATTGGTCGTGTTGAGAAGATGGCCAAAACGGGCAACGACAAAAACGCCAAAAAGCTATACGAGATTTTAGTCAAGTATAAGGGCATCCTCGAAACAGGCCGCTCAGCACGCGTGCTAGAGCTCGACGAGAACGAGCAAGTGCTCTGTGCCGACCTACACCTGCTAACCAACAAGCCAGTTCTTTACGTTTGTAACGTAGATGAAGCTAGCGCTGTTAGCGGAAACAAGTACGTAGAGATGGTTCGCGAAGCGGTTAAGGAAGAAAACGCACAGCTTCTTGTTGTAGCAGCTAAGACCGAAGCCGAAATTGCCGAACTAGACACCTACGAGGAGCGCCAAATGTTCCTAGAGGAGATTGGACTAAAGGAATCGGGGGTTGCTCGCCTTATTAAGGCAGCCTACGCGCTACTCGACCTAGAAACCTACTTTACCACAGGACAAAAGGAAACTCACGCTTGGACCTACAAAAGAGGATCTAAAGCTCCACAAGCAGCAGGTGTTATCCACACCGACTTCGAAAAGGGCTTTATCCGTGCGGAGGTTATCAAATACAACGACTTTGTAACGCTAGGCTCCGAAACCGCCTGCAAGGAGGCCGGAAAGCTCTCTGTCGAAGGCAAGGAGTATGTTGTACAGGATGGCGACATCATGCACTTCCGTTTCAACGTTTAGCATTTAGGCTACCTAAATTTAAGAAGACCAGCATGCGAAAAATAGCTATTGCTTCAGCGGCCGTACTATCGGCCCTTGGGGCATTTTCCCAAGGGAGAACCATCCCTGCGGAAAAGCCAAGGCTTATTGTACAGATAGTGGTTACGCAAATGCGATACGACTACCTACAGCGCTATTCCGACAACTTCTCCAACCGGGGGTTCAAGGTCTTACTTCAGGAGGGTGCCATTTGTAAGAATGCCAAGTACAGCTACAGCCTTACCCAAACGGCACCTGGCTTGGCCACCATTGCAACCGGCGCCAACCCATCTACGCACGGCGTGGTGAGCGACATGTGGTATATACCGCTGCTCGATCAAAACATGAAGGCCGCCCAAGACTCCAAAGCAGAAGGTGTGGGAGGATTTGGCGAGCTCGGAAAGCACTCGCCCCGAAATCTCCTTGCCGGAACGCTTGGCGACGAAATTAAGGTAGCCAACAAAAACTCCAAGGTAATCGGGGTATCGCTAGATCCCACCTCGGCAGTGCTGCTAACGGGCCATAGCGCAGACGCGGCCTACTGGTTCGACCCATCAACTGGGAAATTTATGACCAGCAGCTACTACACCAAGGCGCTACCAAAGTGGGTAGACGATTTCAACCAAAAGAGATTTCCCGACATCTACATCTACAACAAGTGGGGTCTTACCCGCCCCCTTGCGCAGTACGTTAGCACCAAGGAAAACTTCGATACCACGGCCAAACCTCTGCTGAAGGCTCCTGCGGGCGATGCGCTAGGCAACGTATTCAAGTCGAAAAGCAAGCCCTCGTACGAGGCGCTAATCACCACCCCCTACGGCAACAATCTTACCAAAGATTTTGCCATTGCCGCCATCGTCAACGAGGGGCTAGGGAAGGATGATGCCACCGACCTGCTTACCATCACCCTCGATGCCAACAAGTACATCGGCCGCAAGTACGGCCCCACCTCCATCGAAATGGAGGACACCTACTACCGCCTCGACGAGGACATGGGGCACCTGCTCCGCTTCCTTTCCGAAAATATCGGCAAGCAAAACGTGCTGGTGGTGCTCACCTCCGACAACGGGGTAGCCAACGCGCCGAAGTACATCAGCCATGGAAAAATTCCGTCGGGCAGCTTCGAGCCCAACCGCAACCTGATGCTGCTGAAGATATACCTCAACGCCACCTTTGGCCGCGGGGAGTGGGTAAAATCGTACCATCAAAAGCAGATATACCTCAACCGTACGCTCATCGAGGACTCGAACCTCAAGCTACAGGACGTGCAGGCCAAGACGGCCACCTTCATGAAGCAGTTCTCGGGTGTTTCGCAGGCCATTCCGGCCTACGCGTTGGAGTATAGCAATTTTACCGATGGTATCATGCAAAAAATCCAAAACTCGTTCTACCCGCAGCGCTCGGGCGATGTGATCATCAACCTACAGCCCGGATGGGTAGACACCGACGAGGAGGCCACCTCGAGCAACTCGCCCTACAGCTACGACACCCACGTGCCGCTTATATGGTACGGATGGAAGATTAAGCGCGAGAATATCTCGACCAAGGTGGATATGATGGACATTGCCCCCACCATCTCCAACCTGCTGGACATATCGTGGCCCAATGCCTCATCTGGCGAGCCTATTGAGGAAATTGTAAAGTAAGCTAGCGCTTAGCATTAGAAATAGAAAAGGTCTCCTAACCAAAGGAGGCCTTTTTTTATCTACTTTCCCATAGAACACATGCAAAACACCATTTACTAAAAGGGAATAGCTAGTTTCTGCTCGCAGAAATCGTTTTCCGGCAGCAACAAATCACAGATCGGAACGAAGAAACAAATACTCTTTAACAAAAACTCGTTTGTGGGATCCGACCAGAGTGTTTTCCCTCCCAGAAAGCGATTTCTTGGAGCAAGAAAGTGAAGTATCCCTGCCAACCGATGATTTATTCGAACCAACCAAAGATATCTTGCTCCCGAAAAAGGAGAAGTTCGGCGGGAAAGAATCGTCTATCGAAACCAACAGCCTAACCGCCGCATCCCAACCTGCCCCAGTAATGCCAGAAAAGGGGATTGAATGAATAGAAGCATGAGCCAGAAGTAAGAGCCTCTGAAAATAAAAAAGGAGCTAACGCTCCTTCCCTCTATGCTGGCTTACTATCTCGCAAAAACGATCCATCAACGAGGCATCCTCCTCGAAGGCAGTGCCAACCACCACAATATCGGCGCCAGCATCGAGCACCTCGCGCAGCGCCTTTTCAGTTCTAATGCCGCCACCCACAATCATCGGTAGGCTAAGCTGCTGCTTAAGGGTGCGGATAGTCTTACTCGGCACGTGGTGCTGAGCACCGCTACCCGCCTCGAGATAGAGCATCTTAAAACCGAGGAGCTGAGCCGCAGCCGCTGTTGCCAGCGTGATGTCGGGCTTATTGGCTGGAATAGGCTTGGTGTTGCTCATATACTCCACCGAGGTGGTGCTACCGCCATCAATCAGGATGTAAGCCGTGGGGATTACCTCCACGCCGCTACGAAGTATGGGAATGGCCGCATGAACCTGGTTGCCGATCAAAAAATCGGGATTACGCCCCGAAAGCAGCGACAGGAATAGAACGGCATCGACCTTGGGTGTAAAGTGAGAGGAAAGCCCTGGGAATAGGATTACCGGCTTGGAGATCCGCGCCTTGAGCCGCTCCACCAGTCCATCGATATCCGAAAAAATGAGACTTCCGCCAACAAATACGAGGTCGGCCTTAGAGGCGGCGATATGGTCAACTAGCGCATCCTCGCTGTTAGGGCTAACCTTATCTGGATCTACCAGAACAGCCAGCAACGAACGATGCTCAATTTGTTTTTTTATGCCATCAAATACGTCCATACTCCCCCCAAACAATTACATGATCTTCTAGGGTGTAATACCGAAAGGAGCCTTCCATATTCGATCTATTTAACCGAATGGATATCTCTCCCTTCGTATGCTTATCGTTGGTGGTAACGTTGGTTACCGTGATATCACGAATAAAATCGAGTTCGCTCTGAAGCGCCGCCTTAAAGGCAGCCTCCTTGGCGCTCCAAATAAGCGGCAAGTATTCCTTTTCCGAAAAGCCCTTGCCCAAGAACAGGCTAGCCTCTGGCGCATCCACAAACTTATGGGCTATTTTTTGGTAGCTCCGCTCCACCCCTTCGATATCGAGGCCTATATGCGGTTCTGTGCCCAACAAAACGGCCACATAACGTCCCGTATGCGATATGGAAATATGCTGGCTGTTGTGGTTGATGCTTGGTCGTCCCTCCTCATCGTATTCGATAGGCACCTTCTTCCCTAAAATTTTATTCACCAAAGCACGGACAGCGAGCCACTGCTGCTGGCGAGACTCTGATCGAAAAGAGAAGTAGCGCTGCTGCTCGTCGAGGGTAAGCTCAGCCTGCAGGTATAAGGCTTCCCTATCTTCGGTTAGCTCCCACACATACACCGAAAGGTCCTCATCTCTATTAATAAATGACACTGGCATTTCTACTTCCAGCTAAAGGTGTCGATCATTCGGATAATATCCTCCCTAAAATACTTTACCACGGGCGCCAACGAGTCCTTATTAGGACGGTTGTAGAAGTAGAGGGCTCCACGAAGGAAGTTTTTGGTGCTATCCGTAAGGTAAAACTGAAGGGCGCTAGCCGCGTTTCCCTCAATGTCGTAAACGGTGCCGTACACCTTACGCTCGCTGTTGCCGTAGGCTGTTTCGAGAATGGCATCGGCCTTAATGGTATGCTTGTACACAAAGGTATGCGCATCTTCGAGCAGTGCGGGTAGATTTCCCTGCACCTTCTTGTAGCTGATATGGAGCATCGCATTGTAGCCCTTAAACGAGAGGTTAATCCAGTAAGGTTCCACATGCTTTTCCATATCGGGAAGTATCTTAACGTAGGTTGGATACTCGAACGAGTAGGGAAAACCTACAGAATCGAACTTGGTATACGCCTTTTTAGGCAAATCGATGCGGAAGTAGCCCCGAGGCTTAGGCGAGTAGTCGCCACCACACGAGCTAAAACCTAGCGCAACAAAAACGGCCACCACACTCCAAGCAAGCCACAACCTATTCCTCTTCATTTTCATTATCCTGAACCTTTATGGTAACTCTAATCTTTTTAATTCTTCTTTTATCAAGCTGATCGACCTTAAACGTATACTCTCCAAGGGTTATTTGCTCGCCGCGCTGCAAAAAGTCGCCCTTTATCTCAAGCAGCAGCCCTGCTAAAGTTTCCGCATCGCCGCGCACCTCCTCAATAAGTTCCTGAGGCACGTTCAGTATCTTCTCAAAGTCATTTAGCAGCGTCTTCCCCTCAAACAGGTAAACGTTCTTCTCCACCTTGGTGTAGTAAAGCTCCTCGTCAAAATCCGACTCGTCGGATATTTCGCCAACAATTTCCTCTAGAATATCCTCCAAGGTTACCACGCCGCAGGTGCCGCCATACTCATCGACCACCACCGCAAGGTGTATCTTTTTTTGCTGAAACTCCTCCAGCAAATCGTTAATCTTTTTATTTTCGGGGACAAAGTAAGGCGTACGAACCAGCGTTATCCAATTAAAGGAGGCTGCCTTGCTCAAGAACGGAAGCAAATCTTTAATGTAAAGAACCCCCTTTACGTTATCTAGCGTATCGTCGTAGGCCAACAAGCGCGAGTAGCCCGAATCGAGCACCTTCTTCTTTAGCGCATCGAAGTTTTCGGATACATCGATGCCTGCCACATCTAGCCTTGGTGTCATAATTTCGCTGGCCTCTGTGTTTACAAAATCGACTATTCCTTTTAGTATTCGCCTATTCTCCTGCGTCTTTGGTCCAGTAATCTCTATTGCCTCCGAGAGATCGTCCATCGATATATTGTGAGCAGGCTTGCTCGCCAACCGCTTATTTATAAACGAAGTTGATGCTATTAGCACGTGCGATAGCGGACGAAAAAGCCGGTTAAGCACAGCCAGAGGTACCGCCATAAACAGCACGAACTTCAAGGGATGGTAGGTGGCTACAATCTTAGGCATAATCTCGCCCAGCAAAAGCAGAATAAACGTAATGATGACAATCTGAAAAACAAACCCAGCCAAAGGTTCCTGCGAAAAATCAATCAGCGAGTTGGTTAGGTAGGTTGACATAATGACAATCGCCACATTTACCATATTATTTACAAATAAGATGGTACTAAGCAGGTATTCGGGCTTGGACAAAAGCGCAAGCGCGGCCTTAGATGCCTTGGTTGTTTTCTTATTAAGCTTATTTTTATCGGATAGCGATAAGGAAAAATACGAAGCCTCCGCTCCAGACATGAGCCCCGAGATAAACAGAAGTAACCCAATAACAAAAATAACGAGGATTAAAGCAAATGTGAGCGGGTGAAAAACAATATCCAGCCCAAGAAATGTACTATGCGGGAAACTATCGGACAACGTGTTCATACCTAACTAAACGCGACACCAAACATTTGAGTAGTGCGATTAGCAAATATAGTGCAAAGCACATCCATATCAAAACATAAAAAAAGCGGTCCGAGAACCGCTATATCTTTTAAAAAGGAAGATCATCCGACCCAGCTGACTCTATTTCCTCTACCTGCGAGGTAAAGTTGTTAGTGCTTGGCTGGCTGTAGGACGATTCTGTAGCAGAATCCCCACTATTTGCGGGTCTACCACCCAACAGTTTAAGCGTATCGGCAACAATTTCTGTAACGTAACGTTTTACACCGTTTGCATCATCGTAGCTTCTGGTACGAATACGACCTTCAATATAAACTTGTCCGCCTTTCTTCACATATTTCTCCACCACATCAGCCAAGCCTCGCCAAGCTACAATGCTATGCCATTCAGTAATTGTTTGCCTAACACCTTGTTTATCTGTGTACGTTTCACTAGTTGCCATTCTAAAGTTGGCTACAGTGGTGTTAGCGTCGATATGCCTCACCTCTGGATCGGCACCAACATTCCCAACTAAAATTACTTTATTGATCATATAAGGTTGATTTTTTTACAGGTTTAAATTACAAATAATTACAATACCTACACATTTCTTTTAAAATATTTTTCAACAGGCTCTGCAGCCAAGTATCCTTCTATCAAACGAGGTGTAGAGTACTCGTGAATTTCATCAAAGTTGATTTGCGAATACGCCTGTTCCAGCACCGGCGAAACAGTAGCAACCTTCACCACTACAAACTGCGCAAATATCTTCTGATGGCTCAACACATACTTTGCAGGAGAAGAGACATGCACAATCTCTGGCATCGTATCACCAAACAAGGAGAGCCAAGACTCATCCTTAACCAGCTCCTCGATCGTTAGCTGCCGCTCCGACTCAACCAGCGGAAACTCATACAACGAATGCCAAATATCGGACTTACTTCGCTTCGAAATAAACGTCTTCCCCCTATTTTCTGGTATTATATAGGTGAAGTAGCGAATGGTTTGCTTTACCTTTTTGCTTTTCACCGGAAGATCATCTACCGTTCTATTCCGAAAAGCGCTGCACATTTCCAGCACAGGGCACTCGTAGCATCGCGGATTTTTGGGCATGCAGAGCGTACCCCCAAAATCCATTATTGCCTGATTGTATATATGCGGACGCTCCACATCGAGCATGCTACTGGCAATAGCCTTCAGCTCCGCCTTCCCTTTACTCGTATCAATTGGCGTTTCGACGCCAAAAACGCGCGCAAAAATACGATAAACATTTCCATCAACCGCCGCAACCGGCTCGCGAAATGCAAATGCCGCTATGGCCGACGCCGTATAATCGCCAATTCCCTTAAGCTGAATTAAGCCCGAGTAGCTAGAAGGAAACACCCCGCCCAAGTTATCGACAATATACTTTGCCGTAGCGTGCATATTACGAGCCCTGGTATAGTATCCGAGTCCCTGCCAAACCTTCAAAACCCTATCTATGTCAGCCTCAGCAAGAGAGTAAACCGTAGGAAAAGTTTCCGTAAAATTTAGGTAATACTCAAGTCCCTGAGCCACCCTTGTTTGCTGCAAAATAACCTCCGAAACCCATATTTTATACGGATCAGAGGTGTGTCGCCAAGGTAAATCACGCTTATTGCGCTCGTACCATTCGATTAAAATATGAGAGAATACCATAAGTATCAAGAAGAAAAATCAAGAAAAACCAACCAAAAATAATCGAAATGTGTTTCATTTATAGATATAAAACATATATATTTGCAGTCTGAATAATGCATAACAATTCAAACGATTGATAATTAAAGCTTTTAACCATGACAAAGGCAGATATCGTAAACGAGATTTCGAAAAATACCGGAATTGAGAAAGTGACTGTACAAAAGGCAGTTGAAGCATTTATGGAAGCCATTAAAGATTCTCTAGTAAAAGACAAGAATGTTTACCTAAGAGGCTTTGGATCTTTCATCGTTAAAAAGAGAGCTCAAAAAACCGCTCGTAACATTTCAAAGAACACTACTATTATTATTCCAGAACACAACATTCCTTCATTCAAGCCAGCAAAAAGCTTTACTGGTAAGGTGAAGAATACTGTTAAGTCGAAATAGTTAACCTTTTAAAATCAAAGTTATGCCAAGCGGTAAAAAAAGGAAGAGACATAAAATGGCTACGCACAAGCGTAAAAAACGCTTAAGAAAGAACAGACACAAAAAGAAAAAATAGTAGTCTGGACTTTATAGTCTAAAAAACATCAAACCTAAAGAGTCCAAAGATTCTTTAGGTTTGTTTTATTAAACAGGGAACAAAAAGAGAACAGTGAGTAACGAACTAATTATTGACGTAAGCGCAACCGAGATTAGCATTGCTCAGCTCGAAGACAAAAGGCTTATAGAGCTACACAGCGAACGCCGAGAGGAAGGTTTTTCTGTGGGAGACATCTATATAGGCCGTGTCAGAAAGCTAATGCCTGGTCTTAACGCTGCCTTTGTTGACGTTGGTTACGAAAAGGATGCTTTCCTTCACTACCTTGATCTTGGACCACAATTCAGCTCTCTGTCTAAGTTTTTGCAACAATCCTACGCCAAAAAGTCGAAAGGCAACCCATTTTACAGCATGAAAATGGACCAGGATATCGACAAAAATGGCAAGATATCTACGGTAATCAACCCCGGGCAAAACATCTTAGTACAGATTGCGAAAGAACCCATTTCCACAAAGGGGCCTCGTCTAACATCCGAAATCTCCATTGCTGGGCGCAACATGGTATTGCTCCCCTTTTCTGAAAAGATTTCGGTGTCACAAAAAATCGGCACCAATGAGGAAAAAAAGCGACTTAAAAAGCTATTAGAGAGCATCAAGCCCGCACACTACGGCGTAATTGTACGCACCGCAGCAGAAGGCAAGAAAGTAGCAGTTTTAGATGCCGAACTTAAAGAGCTTATTAGACGCTGGGAATTGGTTTATGAAAAAGTAAGAACTACCCCGGTACCTGGCTTAGTCGTTAGCGAAATGGATAGAACTATCGCCATCCTTCGCGACATTCTTAACGGCTCGTTCACTAACATTTACGTAAACAACCAATCTGTTTACGAAGACATCAGGGACTACATCATTAGCATTGCACCTGATAAAGAAAAAATTGTAAAGCTGTACAAGGGAACCGTTCCTATTTTCGACCAATTTGGGGTAGCCAAGCAAATCAAAGCATCCTTTGGCAAGACTGTTTCGTTTAAAAGCGGAGCGTACCTGATTATTGAGCACACCGAAGCCCTTCACGTTATTGACGTAAATAGCGGAAACCGCAGCAAGGTACTCGACAACCAGGAATCAAACGCCCTAGAGGTAAACTCAACCGCAGTGCAGGAAATTGCTCGCCAGCTTAGGCTGAGAGACATGGGCGGTATTATTGTAATTGACTTCATAGACATGCACTCGAACGAAAATAAGCAGAAGATTTTCGACAAGATGAAGGAGGCCATGTCTACCGATAGAGCCAAGCACAACATCCTACCGCTTACCAAATTTGGGCTCATGCAGATAACCCGACAACGGGTACGCCCAGAAATGCACATCAACACAACGGAACAATGTCCCAGCTGCCAAGGAACCGGTCAAATAAGTCCAGCCATCATTTTCGACACGCAGATCGAAAACAGGATTGCGTACTTTATTGAGGAGCAAAAGCTCCGCTGGATTAAGCTAATCGTTCATCCGTACATTGCGGCCTTTCTGAAGAAGGGAATCTTCTCAAAGAGGCTCCAGTGGATCTGGAAGTACAAATGCTACATCAAAGTGGTGGAATCGCACTCCTTCTCGTTTATGGAGCACAAGCTATACGACAGGTATGGCAGCGAAATAACGCAGGAAACGATTGACGAACTTCACAAGCTAGATGAAGATAACCTATAACAAAAAACGCCTCTTACGAGGCGTTTTTTG